>JAYEHI010000225.1:0-1629 GCA_034659455.1 Campylobacterota bacterium
TAAGTTAAGTCCTTATAAAAACTTGATTATCGATTTTTATATGCTTGCTAAGATAAGAGGTTTGCTTCTCAATAGTGATGGCACTAGATCAAAGGGGTCAAAAGGACATCCGGAAGTAACATCTTTAGTTTGGAGTAAAATACTAAAAAATGAGTATAGTGTTATCGCTATTAATTTTGGAACAAACAAAGAGATAAAGCTAAAAAAATCATACAAATATCCAACGATATTAAAATATATAAAGATAGATAATAGTTATTTCTCATTGGCTTTTTTACCAAATATTTGGGGTGACTTAGAACTGACTACTATTTTTCCAATACGATATAAAAATATACAGAGTAGACTTAGAAAGTTTGATAAACCATTGAGTGAAATAAGCGAATATAATTTTGCATTTGATAGTAAAACTTATGAAGAGATAAAAGAGCTGAGAGAGGACTGCCGTTCCCTCTATGCAGAACCGCTATCCTTATTTCAGGTAGAAGAACTTCCGCGGCAAGCAGTTGTCCAAAAAGGACTTTCCACGTTTCACAACTCTTTTAAGACAAATAGTTTAGCAGACAAGAACTTAAAAACTCTTTTACAGGATAAAAACTACTATAACAAATTTATAAACAAACTACTTAGTAACTCAACTACACCACAAGATGAGTTAAAAAAAATAATGATAATAGTGCTTAAGAAGATTAAAGTCCTAGACCCAGCGATAGGCTCTGGTGCATTTCCTATGGGCATCTTGCATGAAATAATAGCTGCAAGAGTGCATTTAGGAGATAAAACGCCACTCTCCAAGATGAAGCGAGAGATAATTGAAAATAGCATATATGGTATAGATATAGAGCAGAGTGCAGTCGAGATAGCTAAACTTAGATTTTGGTTGAGCATTGTTGTGGATGAGGACAGACCTACTCCACTGCCAAATCTATTTTATAAGATAATGGTAGGGAATAGTCTTCTTGAGACTATAAATGGCTTTGACCCTTTAGAGATTACGGGAAGAAATAGAGGTAATGGTGCAAGAATTAAAAGAATGAAAGATAAATTTCATCACTACTTTAATATATTTAACAATAGTAAAAAGATAGCACTCAAAAAAGAGATAGAGCAAGATGTGGATGATATATTTGGCATCGCCTTGAAAAATTATCAAAAAGAGTTAGAAGAGATTGTCGCTAAGCATGATCTCTTTACCACAAACAAAAAACTTCTCAAAGAGCATGAAGAGCAGGTGGATAACATCGGTTTAATCCAAAAAATTCTCAAAGATTACAAAAATCATAAATCTACAAATGAGCTATTTTTATATAAAATATATTTTACAGAAGTTTTAGAAGAGGGCGGCTTCGATGTAGTTATAGGAAATCCACCTTATGTAAGACAAGAGAAAATCAAAGAGTTGAAATCAAAAAAAGAGATACAAGACTTTGTTTCATATAACGGTACTGCTGATTTGTATATATACTTTTTTGAAAAAGGGTATAAACTTTTAAAAGAAAATGGAGTTTTAAGTTATATCACTTCAAACAAATACACAAGAGCAAAGTATGGTAAAGATTTTAGAAAGTTTGTGCTAGAAAATACGAGCTTAAAAGAGTACATAGATTTTAATGGTGTGAGAGTATTTGA
>JAYEHI010000226.1:0-8264 GCA_034659455.1 Campylobacterota bacterium
CTCTTTAATGGTAGTTTTAACAGAATTATACTTCAGCTATCCAACCACCGCCAATCATCTTATCTCCATCATAGAATACAGCAGCTTGACCTACTGCTACACCAAATACACTCTCTTTTAAAGTAACATATGCTTTATCAGCTTCTATTTTAACATGGCAGTTTACAGCTTTTGTTCTATATCTTAGTTTTACCGTAGTCTCGAACTCTTTTGTATCATTGAACATATTAAGGTTGTTTAAGACTACTGAGTGACAAGCAAGCTCCTCTTTTTTTCCAACAACTATTTGATTTTTTTGAGGATTAATACTCAAGACAAAATGAGGATCATGTGCTCCATGAACTGTAAAACCTTTGCGCTTACCTATTGTATAATGCATGTAACCCTTATGTTCCCCTACAATGTTTCCAGCTCTATCTAATACTTCACCGGGCTTGTCTACTTGAACGTACTCTTTTAAAAGGTCTGTATATGTTGTTTCAACAAAACATATTTCACTTGATTCTGCTTGAGAAGAGAATGATTCTAATCCTTCGACTGAAGCAGCAATTTTTTTAATATCAACTTTTTTTTTACTTCCTAATGGAAAGAGCAATCTTGGTAAAATCTCTTTGTTTACATAAAATAGAAAATAACTCTGATCTTTTGTATCATCTTCTGCTTGATAAAAAAACTCACCGTCTGTTTTAATATAGTGACCTGTAGCCAAATAATCGGCTCCAACTTTATCAGCAAAGTTAATCATCTCTCCAAATTTCATTGTTCTATTACATAGAGCACATGGATTTGGTGTTTTACCTTCTTCATAAGTATCTATAAATGGTTGAAAAACCTCTTTTTTAAAGTTCTCTTGTAAGTCAAGAACATGAAGTTTTACACCGATCTCATCTGCAGCTTTTTTCGCGCGAGCTTGATGTATCTCATGATAGCCCGGTTTTGAGTGAAGCTTCATATAAAGACCTTCCACTTCATAGCCCTCTTCAAGAAGCATTAATGTAGTCACCGTTGAATCAACTCCACCACTCATACCGACTAATACTTTTTTATTTTTATTCACTTCTTTCCCTCTTTATCTCTTCTGTTATGACATCTTCTCTCTTTTATGATCTCTTTGTCATATGAAAAATCCGATAAAGATTTATAGTAAGCCGTGTCAGACAGACCTACATCCTCTAAAACTTCAATCTGTTTTACTAACGATGTCTCAACTTGATTTACTATAGAGTCTAAATCATCTGTTAAATGAACAAGCTCTAAGTCATTCTCGTCTACCATACCATTATTGACTAGTTTTTCTCTTATAAAATCTATAAGCGGTTGATAAAAATCAACGCCAACAACAAAAATCTTCACTCCCGTCACTTTCCTAGTTTGTACTAAAGTTAAGGACTCAAACAGTTCGTCTAAGGTTCCAAAACCTCCAGGAAATATAACATATGCCATAGAGTATTTTACTAACATAACCTTTCGAGAAAAAAAGTAATCAAATGTAAGTTCTTTTGTTGTGAATTTATTAATGGTTTGCTCCATAGGAAGATCAATGTTTAAACCTATAGATTCAATACCCTCTACACTTTTAGCACCTCTATTAGCAGCTTCCATAATTCCTGGTCCGCCTCCAGACATTATATTGAAGCCTTTTTTTGCTAGCTTTTCAGATAGTATCTTAGCTTGCATGTAATATTTATCTTCGCTATCTGTTCTCACACTTCCAAAAATGGTAACAGTTGGTCCTAAGTCGCCAAGCTCGTCAAAACCCTTAACAAAATCTGCAATTATTTTAAAAACACTCCATACATCTGCTGACTTTATGTCTTTGATGTATTTTTTTGTTAACTCATGATCCTTATTACCCATGCTTAACCTTTAAGTTGTGTCAAAATGTCTTTTTTTGTACCTATTGTAGTTATCTGCACACCAAAGTTTCCATCTACTATAACAACTTCACCTTGAGCGATGACGTGATTGTCTACAAGAATTTCCAATGGATCGTTTGCAAGTTGGTTCAACTCTATAACCGAGCCTATATCCATATTTAGTACATCCTTTAGTAGCATTCTTTTTTTACCTATTCTCACTCTTACGGGAAGCTTTACATCCATTATAAGAGATATGTTTTTCATTTCATCTTGACTTAAGTTTAAGTTGTTTCCCTCATTTGATGGAGAGCTATCCATAACAGGTGCGGCTAAATCATCACTACTCTTTAGTGAGCCTCCTCCAAAAAGAGCGGTATCAACTTCATCATCGATTATAAATGTTAAATGAGAATTTAATGAGTCTAAACTAAACTTGTAAACAAACATTTTACGAAAGTTTTCTAAACTGACCTCTCCATCGTTGGCAATGCTCTCTACATCGCTTACACTAAAAGAGAATTTAGGCAATTCATCTTGAGCTGATAGACTATTTGCAATAGCTCCAAAGATGTTTGAAACTATCTCTTTTGTAGCATCAATATCATCTTCACTCACGTCTTCTCTATCACTTGCCTCTTCGCCCATCATCATATCAGATAATGAAGCAGCAAGATTTGGTGGTAATGCCACCATCACGTTAGAGTCCAAAGGACCTGTCACGCTAAGCTTGACTAAAACAATAGGAGGTACGATAGTTGAAATAATACTCAACTCTTGTTCTTCTTTTAACTCTAAAGATGGAGCTGCACCAACAAGTGCCTCAATAGTAGCGGCTGTTTCATCTTCGAATAACTTCATAAACTCACTCATCTTCTTCCTCCTCAATATGATCTTCTATAATATCTTTAACACCCGATATTTTTTCATGACGCTGTTTCTCAAAACTTGTAAGTGCTCGTTTAACTGCATCTTTTTCTGTATCGATGATTTCTGTTATTTTTATAGATTTTCTAAAACGACGAAGACCTATTTCACCTTTAAAACGCTCTTTTCCATCTACTGCCACTGTTACTATGTCGTCTGCTGCACTTGAGAGTCTTAAGACATCACCAACATTAAGTTCTAGTATATCGCCTAATGTTAAGTCCGAGTTACCAAGATTGGCTTCAACATCAACTTTCGCACCACCAAGTAGAACTTGAAGTTCTGCATTTCTACTTTTTTTCGTACTTGTTTCATTCAGCATCAAATCACGTGACGCAAGTTTTGGAAGAACTGGTTCTAATGCAATAACTGGATAACAGATATTCATCATTCCAGAAGAGTGGCCAATAATTATCTCCATAACAACCATTACAACAATCTCGTTTTGTGCAACAATTTGAACAACATTTGGACTAGACTCTTTAGATTCAACAGTTGGATACACATCCATTACAGGTCCCCAGGCCTCTTTAAGAGTACTCATCATAACACGAAGTATTGTCTCAAAAAGACTCAGCTCTATGTCTGAAAACTCTCTTGAAGCGTCAAATGGCTCCCCTTTTCCACCTAGAAGACGATCAAGCATCGGAAAAGCGATAGATGGGTTTATCTCTATAACGCCACTCCCTTCTAATGGTTTTATTGAAAAAACATTAAAACTTGTAGGATTTGGTAGAGACATTAAAAACTCGCCATACGTCATCTGGTCAACTGAGTGGAGTTGTATCTCAACAATCGAACGCATTATAGAGGAAATTTGTGATGCTAAACTTCTTGCCATTTTGTCATGAACACCACGAAAAGCACGTAACTGTTCTTTGGAAACTCTATTTGGACGCTTAAAGTCATAGAGAGTAACTTGTCTCTGAGGAAGTAAGTTCTCTTCTCCCGTCTCTAGGACATCATCACCTTCATCTTCAACAACGTCGAGTAGGGCATCAATCTCCTCTTGTGAAAGTATATCTGCCATATTATGCTCCTATACTCTCTTTGATTTTGACAATTACTGATTTATGTATCTGTGATATTCTCGACTCTGTTATACCCAAAACTTCACTAATCTCCTTAAGCGTCAACTCCTCAAAGTAATAAAGCTGAATTATCATCTGTTCCCTCTCTTTATAAGAAGAGAGTATTTTTTTTATCACTTCCACAAGTTCATCTTTTTCAACTTGAGCAAGTGCTGCACCCTCGTCACCAACTTGAAGTTGATCGTGAAGTGGCATTACTGTATAAATAGTCGATGCTATTCTTGCGTCATGAACTTTTCCCACGCTCTCATCAAGAAGCAAAGCAAGCTCTTCGTCCGTAGGCTCATCATCATTAGTAAGAAGGTGCTCCTCTACGGCATAATCTATTGCTTTTACAAGTTTACGACTAGCACGACTCAAAATATCCAAACTTCTCAGATAATCAAGCATTGCACCATAAACTCTCTTTTTAGCGTAGCCCCAAAAAGAGTCGTTTAAGCTTTCATCGTATCTTCTAGCAAGTTTAATAAGCTCTTCCGTACCTATAGCTGAAAGATCAGAAAAGTCTATAGAGCTTGGAAGTCTCTCTTTAAGCCTAAATGCCATTGCTTTTACAGCAGGAAGATACTGAATAGCTAGCTCATCTTCTTTATGTTTGATATCCTGAGTGTAACCATTGTTAGCTATCATTTGCTTTCCCAGTCGGTTTTTCAGCATTAATTTTTACTGCTACATCTGTTATTTTAACAGCCGAGTCTATAAGTCTCTCTCTCTTATTTATCTCTTTTACAAAAACATCTAACTGCTTTTCATGGTCGTCTCTTGGAAACATATAGGATCTAGCAGTCAGTGTTTTGTAATATAAAGCGATAATTATATGAGAGAATAGATAGAAAAATATGGTAATTAGAGTTGTATAAACAAAGAGACCATTTGCATCAAATGATTTTAAAATGCCAAAGATAACACCTACAAAAAACCCTTGAACAGTAAAAAAATAAACAAAGTTTTCACCTAACATTTACAACCCCACAATATATTAAAAATGCTCCATCAATCTTTTAAATAATCCTGAAAGACCGCTTTCGTTTGAATTTACTAGCATATTTCGTTCCAGTTTAGTAACTATTTTCCCTACTATTGTATCGATATCACGACTTGGTTGCGATGCTGGATGTTGCGCGTAAAACAGGGCTCTTTGCTTTACTGATGAAGAGACTTTAACATCTGCGTTTATTTTACCCATTAGCTGCAAATTTAAATTCGATTTGATATTAGCTTGCGCTACTTTTTTTATCTTCTCAAAAACACCAACTGCCTCTTTTTCATTTTTCACTTGATTCATTATCATACTTACGTCGTCTCGCAGAGTAGCAATCGTCTTAATAGTCGCATAAGCATCTGTTATGGCTGCAGGGTCTGGTACAGTTACGACTATTACATCATCCGCCGCATTTAAGAACATCTGTATATGCTCGCCTATTCCAGCACCAGTATCAATAATCATAACATCCAGTTTATCTAGTACCTGAGCCTCTTCCATAAAACGCTCAAAGAGAGCTAGATCAGAATACTTGAGTATCTCATCACCACTCTCGCCGGGAATGAGGATAAGATTTCTCGTGATTGGAATCAGTATGTCAGATACCGTTGCCTCACCTTTGAGTACGTGTAAAATATTTTTTTTGATTTTAACATTAAACATAACGTCTAAATTCGCCAAACCTATATCTGCGTCAAATATTCCAACGTTTAAGCCTTTTTGAGAAAGAGAGTATGCAAGATTTGAACTTATCGTACTCTTGCCCACTCCGCCTTTACCACTCGTTATCGCAATAAATCGCGTTTTTTTGGACTTTTTTGGAGACTCGCTAGAACTTTTAGAGACAAGTTCTTCAAGCTTCTTCGCTTGATGACCTATCATACTTTACTCCTATTGAAGCCATTTAAAAGACACTCTATTAAAAAATCACTACTTGCACATACTAAATCTTCAGGAACCTCTTGTCCAACGGAAAAATAACTAATGGGCTTTTTAATCTCATAAGCAAGTGAAAATATATTTCCAAAGCCCATAGTCTCATCAAGTTTTGTAAACATCAGACTGTCAACACCCAGAGTGGAGAAGTTATCATAGGTAATTTTTAAATCCTCATACTTTATAGAACTTGGCATAACTAGAACAACTTCAACATTATACTCAGTGCCATTAGCACTTAAGCACTCATATATCTTCTCTATTTTTCCTTTATCGTAAGGACTAGAGCCCATTGTGTCTATCAAAATGTAATCGCAGTAGCGTAGTGAATCTAAGGCACTTGTAAACTCGGGAGGATCAACAACCGTCTCTATGCCAAGTTTCATCATTCTAGCATACTGCATCAACTGCTCAACTGCACCAATTCGATACGTATCCAAAACCACTAAACCCACTTTGTGTTTTTTTTGCAATAAAAACGAGTATCTAGCCGCTAGCTTTGCAATTGAAGTAGTTTTTCCAACGCCAGTTGGTCCTACAAGCATAATTACTTTTTTAGCACCCGTATTGAGCGATGTTTCTCGTTTTATAGGCACTAGCTTGCGAAGAATTGTCTGAAAATAGCGTTTCACGGTTACAGAGTTTTCACGCATTTTAAAGGGCATATGCTCTAAAGTCATCTGCATTAAGCCATCTAAGTGATCTTTATTCATGCCACTTTGTGAAGCGAGTCTATATATCTCAGCAAACTCTGAAGGAATTTGAGACTCTATATTGGGAGATTTTTCATCCCAAAACATATTTTGAATGATTTTGACTTTATCTGTAAGCTTGTTTATCTCCGACTTTATCTCTTTAAGCTCTTTAGGTTCGGCTTGAGAGCGAGTTTGTGATGGAGGAGGCATAGTTGCAGCCACAGTTTCCTCTCTAGACCTGATTGGAGTCATATACTCTGCGATAGGATCATTAGCTGCTACAGAGGAAATTTTCTCTATCTGTTGTGCAGCACTAGAGAGATCAAACAAAACTTCTTTACTCTCATTTTTAACTGGACGTTGTTCTGAGAGTGGTTTTGCTTTTTTATAAGTGTGATCGAGTCTGTTTTCATCAATACCGATAACTATTTCATAAAGAGCCTCTTTTCCCAAAGCTTTTTTACGAATCTCTTTGGTCTCTATGACTATTCCCTCGTCACCAACTTCCATCTTCGCTTTTTTAAAAGCTTCAGATGCCGATCTTCCAGTAAAAGTTAATATCTTCATACTCTAATGCCTGATAACGGGATGACGACACTCTCTCTTTGTGACCAAGATGGATGTGGTAGAGTTAATTTTTCTGTATTGATTACTAAGTTATCAAAAAATATAATATCCAAATCTAATGTCCTTGGTGCATTTGCAAAACTACGTTTGCGTCCAAATTTTTTTTCTAAATGAAGCAGGTAAGCCAACAATCCTCTTGCACTCATTGATGTTTTCAAAACTATGATTGAGTTAAAAAAATCATCTTGGTCAAGAAAACCAAAAGGAGGATTTTTCAAAATCAATGATGTCTCTACAATTTCTACTCTTTTGTCTCTTTTGAGTTTATAAAAGAGATGCTCAAACCTACGCTTTACGTCCCCAACATTTCCACCAACGCCTATGGTGGCTTGATGTCTATGTTTAGTGGAGTGCTTTTTATAAGGGTAGTGTGCAGACTTATAGAAAGTTAGCGTATCGGTTAGTCTGCGTTTTAATTGCAAATTAATTCGCTTGTGCTTCTTGTGCTTTAAGTTGAGCTTCATGTGCAGCTTTCATCTCATTGAGAATCTGTAGCATACCCATCATCGCCAAGTGGTAACCAAAAGGTCCAAAACCTACAACAGATGAAGCACATACAGGTGCAATCATGTTCTCTTTTCTAAACTCTTCACGTCTATGAATATTTGAGATGTGAACTTCGATAGCCGGAATACCAACTGCGGCAATAGCGTCGCGAATAGCTATAGAAGTGTGTGTATAAGCGGCTGCGTTTATGATTATACCGTGAGCTTCACCATAGCACTCTTGAATTTTATCTACTATTTCACCCTCTAGGTTACTTTGAAAAAACTCTATCTCAACACCATTTTGAGATGCTACATCTTTCATCTGCGCATGAATCTGCTCTAGTTTCATAGGACCGTAGATATTTTGTTCTCTTACACCGAGCATGTTTAAATTTGGACCTTGGATTACTACTATTTTCATTTATTTCTCTTCCTTAGTTTGCATTTGTCCGAAAGGACTTTTATAAAGTTTATTCTTTAAGCAGATATTTTACCCAATTAAAGCATAATCTATTTTAAATTTAACAAATTCAATTTTAAAAGATTTATCATATGCAAATAATTACGCCACACTACATATATTTTAAAGATAGGATTAGTACAAACTTATCAGTAGCCTTTGACAAAACCATCCAAAAAATAGCAACCTTTGATGAGCTTCT
>JAYEHI010000227.1:0-1619 GCA_034659455.1 Campylobacterota bacterium
TTATTTCCAAAACGTAACTTTCTTTTACTATAATAATCAATTAAAATAATCAAAGGCAATTCTCATGCAAAAAAATATGCAAAATAGAAATTTTAGAAAAGGGTTCTCACTAATAGAACTTATGATAGTTATCGTTATACTTGGGTTGCTTGCAGCTATGGTTATGCCAAGTCTTACTGGTAAGGGTGAAGAGGCTAAACGCGACTTAGTGTGTGTACAGATGAAGTCTATTTATAATGGTGCACTCGATATGTACAAGATAAAAAATAGTATCTATCCATCTACGGAAGAGGGACTTAAAATACTCACAGAAGATGGTTCATACTTTAAAGATGGCAAGATGCCAAAAGATTCATGGGGTCAAGAGTTTATTTATATAAATGACGATGGAACTGTAGAACTGATTTCTCTTGCTGCTGATAAAAAAGAGGGCGGCAAAGATGAGTCAAAAGATATAAAAATGAGCGAGTGTAAGTAGGTAACAGTTTATGACGAAAACCTACATCTTGGAAAAACTAGCACAAGAGAAACAATATCTTCAAACTAAATATGAAGTAGATAAAATTGGTCTATTTGGTAGCTATGCAAAAGATACTCAGAGTGAAGATAGCGATATAGATATCTATGTTGAATTCAAACATAAAACATTTAGAAATATTTCAGGTTTGTGGGTCTATTTAGAAGAGTTGTATGACAAGAAGATAGATCTACTTCATAAACATAAGAGAAGTAGTGGTGCCATTTACAATGCGATAAAAAAAGAAGTGATATATGGATAAGTCAACATCTATAGAACTTGTTAATTTCATTCTTGAGAGTATAAAAATAATAAATAGAAGATTTAAGACTGTAAAGAGTAGTGATGATTTTTTAGAAAATGATGATGGTTTAGATAAACTAGACGCAATTTCTATGAGAATACAGTCTATAGGCGAAGCTGTGAAAAACCTCTATAAAAGAGAAGAAGAGTTATTGTTGGAGGTTGATGAAAAAGTTTACTGGAGTGAGATTATTAAAGCACGAGACTTTATTTCGCACCATTATGTAGATATAGATTCTGAAACCGTTTATGATATTTGTGAAAATGAGCTGGATGAGTTACAAGAGAAAATTTTAAAAATTAGAGAACTCATTTGAAAAAAGCCTTCTCGCTCATAGAACTGATGATAGTGATAGTTATCATAGGTGTTATATATACTATTGCAGTGAGTAAGTTACAAACAGTAGGTGAAGAGAAAGTGAGCCCAAGTTTTTTGAACTTAAAAGAGTATCTTGGCTCATTTATAAAAGATGATGTGAAGAGTGCGAGACTTCTCTGTCTTGATGATTGCAGTGATTGTGATATTTATGCCGATGGTGAGAAAGTAAAAACTATAGAGAGTTTTTTTGATGAGAGTGTTGAGGTCTATCGTTATGATGTTCTTCAAGGGCTTGTAGAGAAGAAAAAACCGGTTTTTTTTAATGAAGAGGACGTTCAAGAGAGCGTCTGTTTTTCATTTGAAGTGTATAAAAATAGTGTCGCAGAGCAGCTGATAGTCTCTTTTGAAGAGAGGGCTTATGACTATACAAGCTATTTTGAGAAAACGCCAAGATACGACTCCTTAGAAGATTTAGTTGAA
>JAYEHI010000228.1:0-1618 GCA_034659455.1 Campylobacterota bacterium
ACTCCTAAAGTAAAAACAGTACAAAAAACAGAACTTAGAGAAGATATCAGAATCCTTACTGTAGAAAATACTCAAGGAAAGATAACAACAAAAAGTATAGAAAAAGCTTTTAAAGCAAATGGTTTTAGTATAGTTGGAAACAACGATATGAATAAAGCATTTGAAGGGAGATTTGGTAAAGATTTTCCGAATGCAGGAAAAGATTTTAATATGTATAGATTGATGTTTGTGAATAATCCAAAAATCACATCAAAGCTTCTAAAAGATTATCCTGAAGTTGGACTTTTATCTCCACTTAGTACTTCAGTATATTCAAAAGATGGAAAATCTATAAGTATCTCATCACTTTCATTAACTGGTATGTCTAGAATTTCAGGAGTTCCTGAAACAAATATAGACTTAATAGCATTATTTGATAGTATGACTAATGCTTTAAAAGAAGCTTTACCAAATGGTAAATATCAAAAGCTAAGTTATAAGAAAATAAGACCTGATGGTGAACTTATAACAAGATTTGCATTTGTATTAAAAAACAAAGGTGATATAGAAGAAGCAAAAGAGGACTATCAAGAATCAATGGAAGGTGAAATTGAATCTTCCGGTTTTATTGTTGCAGGATTTTATCCAGTTCAGGAAGATCTCGTAGAAAATGGTGTTAAGGATTATGAGTTTTACGATACATATTCTATTTGTAAACTAGAAGTTATATTTCCAGTACATAAAGTTCATCCAGAAGTTGGAGCATTTGCACCATGTACTATGTACATGTACAAGAAAAAAGGTGAAAAATATACTCGTATGGGATATCCTTCTGTTTATAACTGGATAATGTCTACAAATATATACGATGATGAATCAATCACACCTTTGATTGATGCACAAAATTTACTTGAAACAAAAATAGATTCAACTATGGAATAGATGTTTGGATATTAATATCCAAACATATATTTATACATAGCATTAGCCCAGTCATGCTGGGCTTTTGCATTTACAAGACCCTCTTGACCTTTCCAAACCTCACTTGTTTTTGGAGTAGCAAACCCAAATCTTTTCTTTTTTTCATTATATGCATACATTGAGTTTACAAAAATTGCTCTTTCTGGGTTCATAGAAACTGCTGAAAAACATAATGTTGTTGGAGATTGCCAAGGTATATATTTAATACCATTTATTTTATTAGCAATTAATTTTGCTAAAAAAAGTCCCTCTGTACTTGCAGTATTACCAGATTTTGAAAATCCCATTGGTCTAGCATCCCCAGCAATATAGATATCTTTATAATCTAATACTTCATAAGTTAGTCCATCTATGTTTCCCTCTGATTTATTAAAAACAGTATCTCTTGAAATCCCCATATCATCAAGAATTTTTGCACCTTTGACATTTGGATAGAAAGATGCATCATCAAATTCAAACTCTTTAAACTCTGTTTCGATATATTTTTCATCCAAATCTATAGTTTCTATTGTTGAATTTGGGTGGTATTCTAAATATTCACCATATAACTCTTCAAATGCACTGTGAAACCCTTCCTGCTTTATAGTGATATCATTGTTTGCATCCAACAATAATACTTTAGCTTTTAATTTTTTAGATTTAAAAAAATCAGCAACCA
>JAYEHI010000229.1:0-1617 GCA_034659455.1 Campylobacterota bacterium
GCTTTAGCTTCACTTGTGTCACCACAAGAGTGTTCAGAGTATGAGTTTATAGTGAACTCATTTTTATACTCTTTCATAAGAGCATTTTTACAGGCATCTATAGGACCATTTCCTTCACCTACGGCTTCAATACTCTTCTCGTTGTGCTTATATTTTAGTTCGCATTTAGATATACCATTTTTTGATGATAAGTTTACGGATACAAAAGAGATGTGCTCGGGTGCATGAAAATAGGTCTCTTTGAAGATCTCTAAAATCTCTTCAGAGCTTAACTCTCTCCCTTTAATATCTGTTACATCTTGAACGATTTTTCCTATCTCAGGATGCATAGCTTTTGGAAGCTGATAACCGTAATTTTTCTCGAGTATATAAGCGACTCCACCCTTTCCAGACTGAGAATTTATGCGAATGATACTCTCATAGCTGCGTCCAACATCTTGAGGGTCTATAGGAAGGTAAGGCACCTCCCAAAAAGAGTCCTCTTTACTCTTTTGGTACGCTAAACCTTTGTTGATTGCATCTTGGTGTGAACCTGAAAATGCGGTATATACAAGCTCACCTACATAAGGGTGTCGTGCATGTGTCTCCATCTCCGTACATCTCTCAACTACGTCTAAAACCTCATTTATATCGCTAAAGTTTAGTTTGGAGTCAACTCCTTGGGTCGTCATATTTAATGCTAAAGTGATTATATCGACATTCCCTGTTCGCTCACCATTGCTAAGAAGTGTTCCCTCTACTCTATCGGCACCAGCTAAAAGAGCAAGCTCGGTAGCGGCTACCGATGTTCCTCTGTCGTTGTGAGTATGAGTCGAGATGATGACATTTTCTCTATTGTCTAGGTGTGTGGCCATCCACTCTATTTGGTCGGCATATACATTTGGTGTAGCCATTTCTACCGTTGCCGGAAGATTGATGATGACTTTACGACTTTGGCTAATGCCCCAGCATGCTGTTACCGCATTTGAGATGCTAGCAGCGAACTCTAGCTCCGTACCTGTAAAGCTCTCAGGAGAGTACTCTAGGAAGATTTCACCCTTGTGAAGTGCTTCATACTTTTTGACTAACTCTACGCCATCAAGAGCAAGGGTAGTTATCTCCTCTTTTGATTTGCCAAAGACTATCTTTCTTTGTGCAATAGATGTAGAGTTATAAAGGTGAACAGTGGCTTTTTTAACGCCTTTTAGCGATTCAAAAGTTTTAGCGATTAGGTGTTCTCTTGCTTGAACCAGAACTTGTATCGTTACATCATCAGGTATGAGCTTATCATCAACCAATCGACGTAGAAAGTCGTATTCTACTTTCGAGGCGGAAGGAAAACCTACTTCTATTTCTTTAAATCCGAGTTTGAGTAAGAGTCTAAAAAGTTCAAGTTTTTTCTCCATAGACATAGGGTTGATAAGAGCTTGATTACCATCTCTTAAGTCAACGCTACACCACTGAGGAGCTTTTGTTATTGTGTTGTTTGGCCACTCTCTTGATGGCAAATCTATCTGTGGGTAAGCTCTGTACTTACCATTTTGTACATGATTCATAATGAACCCTTTAACTTGAAATTTTTAATAGCAGACTCTTACATTTACTATCAATTTTGAAATTATATCGAATTTATTGTTA
>JAYEHI010000230.1:0-8166 GCA_034659455.1 Campylobacterota bacterium
ATGAAAGAGAGTGATATACTCTCTATCATTAACACCCTAGATAGAGAGAAAAACCCTCTGCTTATACAGATTCCTAAAAAAGCCGCAAGAGAAGTACTAGAACTCTATCCAGATTTAAGTTCTTCTACACTCTTATTTCAAGAGTCTACATGGCACTCTAACCTATAGGTTCAATACCTCCTTAGCTTACAAAAACACTCCATTTCACAAAGTGGGTGTAAATATTAATAAGTGTTTAATATTAATAACCATATGATTGATTATAATTTTAATCAAAGGGCACTTATGTTTGGTAAAAACACTATACTACTAGCTGAAAATGAAGACTTGAAAGCAAAAATAGAACTACTAGAAAATGAAAACACTATTTTAAAAGCTGAAAATAGTACTTATAAAAAGGAAAAAGAGAGAATAAAAGATATCATTGAAGAAAATAAACTTAAGAGTGCCCTCACTCAAAACCTTACAGATGGATGCATACACAATGTAAAGTTTGTTCAAAGAGAGATTGAGGGTAATATGGAGAAACAAGAGGAAATTAATGCTCTAAATAGCGAAGGCTCAAAAATTATAAGTGAAGTTGAAGAAAATGTAAATACAATCTTTAACATAGATGCGATAATAGAGATGGCTAACGGATTAAGAAGTAATGCTCAAAACTTGAATGATAGTGTAGTTGCTATAGCTAATGTAATTAATTTAATCAAAGATATATCAGATCAAACAAACTTACTAGCGCTAAACGCAGCTATTGAAGCAGCCCGAGCAGGTGAACATGGTCGTGGCTTTGCTGTTGTTGCCGACGAAGTTAGAAAACTAGCAGAGAGAACGCAAAAAGCAACTTCAGAAGTTGAGATTAATATTAGCACACTAAAACAAAACTCTTCGACAATGCATGAAGATAGCGAGAAACTAGAAGTTGAAGCAAATGGTTCTATTGCTAACCTTGAAAATTTTAAAGAGACTCTACAAAAATTAATAGCAAACTCGCATACCATAGAAAAAGACAATCGTCATACAACCTATGAGTTATTTGCAACATTAGCTAAACTTGACCATATTTTATTTAAAGTCAATACTTATAATAGTGTCTTTAACAATAAAGATTCAGAACTTGCTACCCATAAAACTTGTCGTTTTGGAAAATGGCATAGCGGTGAAGGTAAAAAACTATTTTCTCATACATCTAGTTATTCACAAATAGACAAACCACATGCTACAGTACATGATAATGCAATTGCGGCACTCTCATGCGTTAAAACTGGTGTTTGCCTACAAGATATCAGCGTTGTAATAGAGCACTTTAATAAAGCAGAAGAAGCCAGTAAAGAGCTTTTTGTAATCATTGATAATATGATGAGTGAAGCTAAAGTGTAAATATGCTTTAGAGTTTAATCCTCATCCATAAATTTGATATAATTATATACATTCAACTATGAGGAATATTCATGCCAGAAATAAGTAGGTTTTTAGGAATAAAAATATTTATGTATTTTAACGAACATAATCCTCCACATTTTCATGTAGAATATAATGAATATAGAGCTTCTATCGATATAAAAACTTTTGGTGTAATGGAAGGAAGAGTGCCTTCTAAAGTTCTAGGACTTGTAGTTGAATGGGCTGAGGACCATCAAGATGAACTTTTCCAAAACTGGGAAGACATTAAGGCTACTGGTAAATACCATAAAATAGACCCTTTAGTATAAGGAGACTTAAATGCTAAGTATTTTGAATGCAAGTTATGAAAATGAATACAAAATTGTGCTTGAATTTAGTGATAACAAAAAAGGTGAAGTTGACTTAAAGGACTTCATAGTTAATGGAACAATAAAACCTTTTAAGGTACTAGAAAATATAGAAAAATTTAAAAAATTTCAAGTCGACTATACTTTAAAATGGAATAATGACTTAGATTTAGCTCCAGAGTATCTTTACTTCAAAGCTTTTCAAAGTGAAAGTGATCTTCAAGAAAAATTTCATGAGTGGGGATATATTTAACATCTAACAAATTTTCTCTGAAAATTTAATCGTCATCCTCATCATCCATAAAGTCATCTCTCTCAAGAACTTTTGGCTTAGCCTTAACGGCTGTTAATTCGCTGATACTCTCAGGAGATATCTCAAGAGTCATGGCTACAAAAGATATGAGTGCATTATCATCGACTATCTCTTGGCATGTTGTAGATGTATTATAAATAGTAAGTATCATATTCTCTACAAGCACATCTTTAGTCTTTATACCTAGCTCTGCAGCAAGTACATGTAAGTCAGGACGATTAAGCTGAACACCATCTACTCTCATAGAAAATCCAGTCCTGTTATCAGGAATGATGATTGGATTACTCATCCTCTTTCTCCATTCTATCCTTAGCTTCAATGCCCATCAAAGAAAGACCAGTTTTGATACTCAGTGCAACTACTAAAAGAAGTTTAAGAAGTTTTGCTTCATCCTCTGTTCCTATCATTCTAACATCATAGTAGAACTTATGAAGTGATGCTGCGAGTGATTTGAGATACTCAGGTAGCTTTTGTACTTGACGTGAGTTAAAAGCGTCTTCTACTATCTCTGGAAGAAGTAAGGCATCAAAAAGCAAAATGTCTGCATTCTCACCAAGGTTTTTAAGGCTTGCCGCGTTTATATCTTCCATGCTTAGAGTAGCTTTACTCAGTAGCGTTTGAATACGAGCGTGAGCATACTGGATATAAAAGATAGGGTTTGAGCTATCTTGCTTTTTAAACTCAGCTAGGTCAAACTCTAACGCAGTATCAGACTTCTTAGAAGCAAAGATAAAACGCAGTGCATCACTACCAATCTCTTCGACTATATCACTCATAAGGATGACGTTACCAGCACGTTTACTCATTTTGTATGGTTCGCCATCTTTTAAAAGAGAGACCATTTGAGCTAGGAGTGTTTCAAGCTTGTTAGAGTCGTATCCTAAAAAGTCAACGGCGGCATTCACACGAGTGATATACCCATGATGATCCGCTCCCCAGATGTTGATATAGTGATCATATCCACGTTCAAACTTTTGGTTATGGTACACAATATCACCAGCAAGATAAGTAGGACGGCCATCATCACGAACAACAACTCTATCGTGGTCATCACCCTTTGACTCTGACTTTATAAAAAGCTTTTCATCTTTTTTATAAACGTTATCGCCCATCTTCTTCATAACTCTATCCCACTCAGAGTAGAGACCTGATTCATTTACAAAAGTATCAAAGTGTATGTTTGTATCGGCTAATGTTCCAACTACAATCTCCATTACTTTATCTTTCGCCCACATCGCAAGCTCTTTTTGACGAGATTCATCTGAGAGTATCTCGACTCCAAAGTGCTCTTTTGCGCCTGTAGCTAACCCTTCAAGATACTCACCACGATAGTAAGACTCAGGATACTCAACACTCTCGCCTAAGAGATTTTCTCTTGCATAGAGTTGGATAGAGAGACCAAGTAGGTCTATCTGGTTTCCAGCATCATTTACATAATATTCCGCAGTGATATCGTAGCCTAAGTGTTTTGCTAAACGATAGAGAGTATCACCATAAACAGCTCCACGAGCATGACCTATATGAAGTGGTCCTGTTGGGTTTGCAGAAACAAACTCTAAAAGTACTTTTTGATTATTCTCTTGAGTGGCAAATGCCGATGGATTCTCTAATGCCCAAGATGCATACTCAGCTAAGAAGTTTTCACTCAAGCGAAAGTTTAAGTACCCTTTTACTGACTCTACACTTGAGAACTCTTCATACTCGCCAAATGATGAAGCAATTTCTTGGGCTATAACCATTGGTGATTTTCGTAGTTCTTTTGCTAAAGAAAACGCTATTGGAGTTGCAAAGTGACCAAAAGAGCGGTCACGTGGTTTTTCTAAAACAACCTCACGACCCAGTTTTTCGCGCAAAAGCGCCGATACACGTTGTTTCAAAATGTTACGCTTGTGTTGTAGTTTTTGGAGTTTCAGTAGTAGATGCTACTTCTTCACTGCCTTCAACTTTTTTAGGATCTTCACTCTTCGTAACCTCTTCATCTTTCATTTCAGCCTTAAAGCCTTTTATCCCTTTTCCAAGACTTTTTGCTAAATCAGGAATCTTTTTTGCACCAAATAATAGTACAATAATTCCAAAAATTATTAGTAGTTCTGTTCCACTAGGCATACCCATAGTTTATCCTTTTAAAAAATTAATTGCGAAAGTATAGCGAAATTTTTATTGTTCTATATCTTCCCACTCTTGAACAAACTCATTTATTCTATCCATGGGAATTTTAAGTCTTGCTGTTATCGCGATCTGTCTCAATACTTCGGCAGCTATATCTAAATCGTCATTTACTATGAGGTAGTCGTACTCTGAGGTTCTCTGTATTTCGCGTTTTGCCATTTTGATGCGAGTGTCAATGACTTCTTTAGTATCTGTTGAACGATTTACAAGGCGTTTTTTAAGCTCACTAAGACTTGGGGGCGTTATAAAAACCGAAGTCGTGATATCACCTAGTCTATTATTAACTGCCGTGTTTCCTTGAACATCTATGTCAAATATCACCAGCTTTCCTTCTGCTAAAGCCGCTTTAACTGGTTTCAGAGACGTTCCATAATAATTACCATGCACAAGAGCATGTTCTAAAAAATGATCCTCTTCTATATCTTTTGCAAACTCTTCTTTATCTACAAAGTGATAGTCAACACCCTCAACCTCACCCTCTCTCATAGGACGAGTCGTAGTTGAGATAGAGAAGTAATAATCTCCTATCTCATCCTCTATTTTTCTTATAAGTGAACTCTTTCCCGCACCGCTTGGACCTGACAAAACAAGTACTACTCCATTTTTCTCTATCATTAATTATCGCCTAAAGTTATATTTATACTGATTTTCATGCCTTTCATAGACGCTGCTACATTTTTATCACTCAGTGCACTAAGAAGATTCTTGAGAGCTTCAACGCCCTCTACTGCTTCATTATCTTCGCTTATATCTTCTATATTAGCTTCTGCATCAATATCTTCTTCTATCTCTTGAGCCTCCTCTAATAGTGGCTCTTCTTCGAGTTCCTCTTCTAGCTCTTCGACATCCTCACCAACTGCGAGTTTCAAATCTCTACTAGTTAAACCATCAAGTTCGTCAATATCATCCGATACCAAACCTAAGAGTGCGTCTTTATCTAGCTCGCTCTCTAAATCCTCTTCACTGAGCTCACCAACAGCGCTTTTAATCTGCTCTTCTATATCTTCTATGTACTCTTCTTCTACTATCTCCTCAAGAGTCTCTGCCTCTGGAAGCTCTAACTCCTCTTCAAGACCACTTAGTGCATCATCTAAATCTTCTTTCATAGGCTCATCTTCTAACTCTAATTCCTCTTCAATATCACTAAGTTCGTCACCTAAATCCATATTTTCTAATGCATCTTCAGAACTTTCTATCTCATCTAAATCAAGTTCCTCTTCAACTTCACCTTCTAGCTCTTCTAAGTCAAGCTCTTCTTCAAGCTCACTCTCTATCTCTTCTTCCATCTCACTCAGTGCATCATCTAGACCACTCTCTTCTTGAGGCTCATCGTCTAGTTCTAGCACATCTTCAATATCGCTAAGTTCATCACCTAATTCCATATCTTCCAACTCATCTTCAGAACTCTCCAGCTCTTCTAAATCAAGCTCCTCTTCAAGTTCACCCTCTATCTCTAACTCTTCTTCTATCTCACTTAGTGCCTCATCTAAATCATCTTCATCCTGAGCTTCCTCTTCTAACTCGAGTTCATCCTCAACCGCACTAAGTTCATCTTCAATATCATCAAGTTCATCGCCTAACTCTAAATCCTCTTGCATCGATTCCGTTTCATCAAGCAGCTCTTTTACTTTTTGAGCTTCGTCATCGTCCAAGACACTCTGAGTCAGCTCACTCTCTTCATCTTGTGTAAACTCATCGTCTAAAGACATTTCACTCTCACTTTCTAAGTCGAGATCCTCTATCTCGCCAAGCTCTTCAAGGTCATCCAATTCCTCTATATCGTCTAAAGCGGCAAGCTCATCGATTTCGGTGATATCCTCAAGTTCGCTTATCTCTTCTCCTAAGTCAATATCTTCTGACTCTTGTCCCAGCAGTGCGAATAAATCCACTAAATCAGTAGGTAAAAATGGCTTTTTAAGTACCTGAGTGAAACCTTCAACGAGTTCTGCATCTCGTGAACAGATATATAGAGATTTTGTATAGTCTATCTTGTCAGCGAGCTCAATTAACAGGTCATCACTATAGAGGGTGTCGTCAATTACTAATAAATCATAACGAGAAGAACTAATCTCTTCTATCGAGGTTACAACTTCTAACTCATCTGATGTCTTTTGAGCACTTAACGTAACAAGTTTATTAACTACTGGGTTATCATTTATAAGTAATATTTTCACATAATTTCCTTGAAAGATGTTTCTTAATATCTATTTGTCATTATTGTATCCAAAAAAAACTAAAATAACATCTCTAAGACATTAAAGGCTTCTCTCATTTCTACTTTGAGAAGAAGCATAGTTGAAGCAAAAGTAGCGATGAGCACTACAAACGCCACCATTATTTTTATAGGAAACCCTATTACAAGAAGATTAAACTGCGGCATAGTTTTCATAAGCATTCCAAATATAACATCTGCAAGCCAAGATAAAGCTATAATAGGAAATGCAATCATAAAACCGACTACAAACATCTTTGAAGCTGCATGAATGACGTAGTTAAAAATATCTTCACTCATTATAAATCCGCCAAGAGGTATAGTTTTTAAAGAGCCCTCAATAAAAAGTAGCACCCAGTGATGAAGATCAAGTGAGAGAAGCACCATCAGCCCCATAAGAGACAAAAACTGAGAGATAATCGGCATAGAGACACCAGTTTGTGGGTCAATAGCACTTGCCATTGAAAAACCCATCATAAAAGAGATCATGCCACCTGCAAAAGTTATCACATTATACGCAAGTAACAGTATAACACCCACAACTAGACCAAGCATAAACTCGCTCAAAATCGCTAAAATAATTGTCGCTACATCGATACTTATTGTTATTGGCGGCATGGAAGCATAAAAGACTATAGTGAAAAAAAAAGCCAGTGAAGCTTTTATTGTCATTGGTATGTTTTGGTGCGAGAAGATTGGAACCGCCATAAAAAGCGCTGCAAAACGAAAAAACAGAAGTATAAACCCGACTATAAAAGTCTCGGTAAATATCTGTGCCCACTCCACCTACAGTGCCTCTGCTATTTTATCTGTTGGAGTTTTTTGTTTTCTAAGCTGTAGACTCTGTCACACTGATGTGCAAGTTCATTGTCGTGAGTCACCAAAATCATTCCAGCTCTATTTTTCTGACAATACTCAAAAAAGAGTTTCATAACTTCATCTGCCGTCACTTTGTCTAAATTACCAGTCGGTTCGTCTGCAAAAATTATACGAGGCTGTTTTGTGAGTACTCTAGCTATCGAGACTCTCTGCTGCTGTCCCCCAGAGAGTTCTGTCACTTTTTGATGTATCGGATCTTTGATGTTTAAACGCTCAATAAGCTTTTCATCTATCTCATTTTGAGATAGTATTTGTGATACTTCTAAATTCTCATAAGCACTAAAACCATTAAAGAGGTAGTGTGACTGAAAGATAAGCCCAAGCTCATGGCGTTTAATCTCAGAGAGCCTTTTTTTGCTCATCTTCGAGATATCTTCACCAAATAGAGAGACTTCCCCTTTCTGTGGTTCTAATAGTGTTGAGAGTATATGTAAAAATGTAGATTTTCCGCTACCACTCATACCGATAATAGCGATAGACTCTTTTTCATTTAACTCAAGTGAAACATCTGAAAAGAGTTCGTATTCAAATGTATGTGAAATGTTATTTGCGGATAATAGATTCATAAAAGGATTATAGCCAATCTTGATAAAAAAGAGTTAACTAAAAGTCTACCTGCTTCAGACGTGAATCCAGGATTTATTATTCAATACAGATAAGGAAAAAGATGGATGTCATAGATAAGATAAACTACTTAGTCACTCCTGAAAAACCAAACTAAACCCTATATTTAGGGATTTAAAAGCATTTTTTGTATATAATTTCAACCAATAAAGGTTCACTTGTGACCTAATTCTTGGTCGAAATGGACTACAAAAATGCTCAAAAACTCTTCTAAAAACCAA
>JAYEHI010000231.1:0-1580 GCA_034659455.1 Campylobacterota bacterium
CCCAAATAATTCCATAACTTTTACCATACCTCCAAATTCATAAAAAGTTTATCTTTTTTTGAATCCAGAAGCACCTAACTAGGCTATAAAATCATTTTTACATATTTTTAACTCCATCAGTATTAGTTTTTGCACTTTGTGTATATAACTTAAGTTTTTTAGGCAGTATTCTTCTATTGCAATAAATTTTAAAGTGCTTTTTATAGAGTTTTTCAGGTTTAGATTTACAGTCATTCTAAACTCATTACATAAGCTCTTTGTCGTATGGTTTGCAGTAACCCTATAAACTCATCATTTACTTTAAGAATTGTATCTCTAGCATGAGAGATAACCTTACCAGCGATATTGTAGAGTTTATATCTGATTGTTTTAACTGTATGCTTTTGTAAGTTCTTATCTAAAATTTGTTTAAACAAGAGAAAGAGATTGTGAGATAAAGTACCAATCTGAAAATAAAAAGCATTTGCCTCAAAGTTAGATGTTGGAAGATAGCTCATATTAAAACCATTTTTGAGTTCTTTAATTTTATTCTCACTTGTCTCACCTCTTTGGCGGTGCAGTTTAATTATCTCTGCTTGGGTTAGTTCATTGTCATTTGTCGCGATACAGTAAAAGATTTCATCTTGATGTTGCATCATCACTTCATCTGAAATATACTCCTCAAGAGTTGGAAGAGTAGGAGTAATATCTTTTTTGATAACAATCATCCTAAAAGCATTATCTGTATCTTGCATAGTATGAGTAAACTCTGCTATTTTTTCTCTTTTAGAAAAGATCTTCCACTCTTCATCTTTAATACTTTTGATAGAGTCAAACACATTTTTGTTCTTTTTAGCTGTTACTGTAAAGAGTATGTTTTTATCTTCACAGTAGTTGAATATATTGGCTTGATAGGAAGCACTATCTGCTCTAAATCTATCAAACTTCTTTCCTATTGGTAGTTGTAATACACACTGTTTAATAAACTCTAGATTTTTACTTGCAGGTGCCTCATTGCCTTCTCTGAAATCTACATCAATAACCCAACCATTATTAATATGTCCTACCATAGGCATATAGCCAGGAGCATCTTTATATGACCACTTTGCTGTATTTTTATGTGTCTCAATAAATGTTGCATCTATGTCAAGAATAAGTTCTTCATTCTCAATACTTTTTAAAAATTGTTTGAAAAACTTTTTATTTATCTTTCTCATTCCTTCTTCACCAAGGACACTATGTTTACGAAGATACTTTGAAAAAGCATTTGCTGTTGGTATGTTTTTTATCTTTAAAAGTGTTGTGAGTGCCTTATCAACTTTTATTTCTCTAATGTCATCAAGAAACCTTCCTCCACTGTGAAGCATTAAAATTAATGGGTAGATAAATTCAAATGCTGAGTAACCGTTATTGCGTTTAGCTTTTGGTAAATTCGTATTGCAAAGTTCTTCGAGGTTCATACCTTTTAGGTATTCTCCTAGTATTGCTATGCCTGTTCTTGGTGTTAATTTTTCGTTTGTGGACTCTAGTTTGAAGTTTAATGTAGTTTGCACTATAATTCTCTTGTTTTGGAAAAAGTTACACCCGTTGGGTGAAGTCTT
>JAYEHI010000232.1:0-8044 GCA_034659455.1 Campylobacterota bacterium
ATGAGAAAGCTCTACGTTATTCTGTTGTAGTAGAGTGTATTTGTCGTTTATATAGTTTGCAGAGAAGATTAAAAGAGTAATAACGGGAAGTGAAACAAGGAGAAGTAACTTTTGCATGATGTTTAATTTCATATAGTCTCCAGACTAAATTTTAAATTTTTCAATTATATCATAACAATTTTGTTAAAATTACACTATAGGATTAATTATGAATGATAAAGTATTTACAAAACCGATTAAAAAACAGTTTGAATTTGACGAGGAGGTCGCTGCAGTTTTTGATGATATGTTAGAACGTAGTGTGCCGTTTTATAAAGAGTCTCAGGAGATTACTCGATTTTTTACTCATAAAAACTTAAAAGAGAATGGTGTGGTTTATGACTTAGGCTGCTCTACCGCATCACTGCTTTTAAATATTCATAGAGATTTACAAGTGAATGCCAGACTAGTTGGACTAGACAATTCAGAAGCAATGCTTGCTCAAGCAAGAAGAAAGTGTGAAGCTTATGGAGCAGACATAGAAGTGATAAACGCCGATATACTCTCTTACGAGTATAAGCAAGCAGACATTTTTATAAGTAACTACACTCTTCAGTTTATCCGTCCTTTGGTACGTGAAGAGCTGATAAAAAAGATAGCAAATAGTCTTAAAAAAGAGGGTGTTTTCATCTTTAGTGAAAAAGTCATCTCTCACAACTCAAAACTTAACAAAGATCTTATTGAATGTTACTACGACTTTAAAAAGACTCAGGGGTATTCAGAGTATGAGATAATGCAAAAACGAGAAGCACTAGAGAATGTTTTAGTGCCTTATAGTGAAGAAGAGAATCTTAAGATGGCGTTAAACTCTGGTTTTTCACACTGTGAGGTTGTCTTTCGTTGGGCAAATTTCGCTACTTTTATAGCGATAAAATAATCTTACTTCATATTTTGTCGTTAGTTTTGCTTGATTAGCACACGCTAATCTGCTCAAAACTGCAATACTAGTAAACATTAGATGTTTGTGGTGCTTTTTTTCTTTTAAGTGCTTCACCCATCTGCTTGTAGGTGACGATGTCGTCATCCCCACACTCTTTATGATAGTAGCCTTGAAGATCGTAGTACTCTTTACAGTCGCTGTAGTATTTTGCTGATATACCATGTTTGTTTACGCAGCCTAAAAAAAGAGTGCTAAAAAGTATTAAAATAGTTAGTTTAATCATCTTCGTCATATAGCATTTCTCATACCTAAACTTTAAAAGTCTCTTTTGTTTTGCAATACTCTGTCAAAAAGCACTTATCGCAGTCTGGATTTTGTGCTTTACATATGTAACGTCCAAAAAGTACCATACCTTGATGGAGGGCGTGAAGATTGTTTTTGAACTTTTTAACAAGAGTGGCTTCTGTTTTTAGAGCCGTTTTATCATCACTTAGACCAAGTCTGTGCGCAACGCGAAAAACATGAGTGTCTACAGCCATAAGGTTTGCACCCGTATACTCTATCATAACGACGTTTGCAGTTTTTTGCCCAACACCTGCTAGGGTTTGAAGCTCTTTTGCATCCATAGGAACTTCTCCATCGTACACCTCTTCAACTCTTTGCGCCATTTTAATAATGTTTTTTGCCTTGTTGTTAAAAAACGAACAAGAGTTTATAAAACTTTTAACATCATCAAGGGGTGCCGCAGCAAGCTCTTTTGTACTAGGATACTTTTCAAACAGAGAAGGTGTTAGTATATTTACCCGTTTATCTGTACACTGAGCAGAGAGGGCAACGGCTACTACTAACTCATAAGCGTTCGTGTAGGTTAACTCTGTTACGGCTTCATCATATCTCTCGATGAAGAGTTGGTGAATTTCTGAAATCTCTTTTTTTGTTGCTTTTTTCATGAAAGCGATTTTACACTATTTTGTGCTATAATCAAAACAATTCAGAATTTCTGGGAGATAAGTATGGGTATATTTTCATTTTTTTCATCAAATAAGAGCTCGACTGATTACGAAGTGGATAATCACTATTTTGATATGGAGTTTTTCCAAAGTATAGTTGATAGTTCTAGTTCCATGATGCTTTACTTTTCACCGTACGAGGGTTGGATAGGTGCAAACAGAACCTTTTTTGAGACTATGGGGTATCAAGACATTTCAGCTTTTAACGCTAAGTATGAGAGTGTGAGAGATATGTTCTTGAGTGAGAGTGAAGAGATTTTTACAGAGTCGGACAAGAGTTGGCTTGATTATATCCGCAAGTATCACTCCTCAGGCTACCGAATAACCCTACTTAAGAATAAAAGTGCTATTTCGATGATAGATGCGATATCCCATTCCCATGGAGGGGGAATCACAGTTTTAGAGTTGAAAGATGTAACGAATTTACACAATGCAAAACTAAAAAC
This sequence comes from Campylobacterota bacterium, assembly GCA_034659455.1. GTDB lineage: Bacteria > Campylobacterota > Campylobacteria > Campylobacterales > Sulfurimonadaceae > Sulfurimonas. The sequence goes on from JAYEHI010000232.1 coordinate 2,376, forward strand.
TAAAGAAGTTGAGACTCTGAAAACAAAATTTTTGGCAAATATAGGACATGAATTTAGAACTCCTATGAATGGTATATTAGGATTTATCGAGCTTATAGAACATACACAGTTGGATAAACGCCAAAAAGAGTTCATAGGTATGATAAGCCACTCTTCAAAAAACCTAATGACAAACATAGAGTCGCTTCTTGATCTCTCGCAACTTCAAGGTGGACGACTCTTAGTTCATAATCAAGAGTTTAACATTCTTCCCGACATGGAGGAGCTTGCACATAACTTCTGTATAGCAGGAAAAGAGAAGGGTGTTGGCGTTTTAACCTTCATAGACCCAAAACTTCCTAAGGAACTCTCTGGAGATATCAAAAAAATAAATCAAGTTATATTCTCCATAGTTCAAAATGCCGTCAAATTTACTCCTCGCGGAGGGAAGGTTATTATTGAAGTAAAGCTTTTAAAACGACAAAAAAATGGTGATTGTAGTATTGGTTTTGGAGTACGAGACAATGGTCAAGGAATTTCACATGAACAGATTTCGCGAATAAGCGAACCCTTTACTTCGGGAAGTCAGGCTGATGAGAGACTTGGTGTTGGTTTAAGCCTCTCATATGGTTTGGTAAATCTTCTAGGCTCTGAGCTGAAGATACAGTCTCAGCCCGATGAGGGCACTTACGTAAACTATGTCTTAGACTTTAAGGCTTCAAAGGGACAAAACTTCAAGATGATTCCTAAGAGAAAAGTAAAGGTACTTCTTCTTGATCAGACTAAAGTTGACGAGGCAAACTTTCTTACCATATACCTTCGCTCTTTTGCCATTGACGTGGTAAAGTCGAATATGCTAGATGCTAATGTCTATGATGGTGTAGAAGCACTCTACATTGTTGCAAATCAAAATGATTCATCTTGGATGTTAGAGTTAGGAACCTACTCTAAAAAAACTCCAATAATACTTGTAGTCGATCAAGACGAACAGCTACAAACCAAACTAACGCATATTGTGGATAGTACAATTGTTAAGCCACTTCTCCCTAGTTCCATAGCACAACATCTCTATGCAGTGAAGAGCATAAAACCTAAAAAAAGTAAAAATAAGCGTTTAAATATAAGCCCAGATTTAAAAGCTTTAGTAGTTGAGGATAATATAATAAACCAAAGGCTAGTAAAAATACTTCTTCAGGAGCACAATATATCGGTTTGGACTGCTACCAATGGAAATGAGGCTGTTGAAATGTGCCAAAACGTTAAATACGACATTATACTTATGGACATAGACATGCCGAAAAAAAATGGTATAGAAGCAACCAAGGAGATTAAAAATGGAGTTGGTAAAAGTAGACACTCTCCAGTTATTGCTCTAACGGCAATGGCGATGGAAGGAGATAGAGAGATGTTAATGAAGAAAGGTTTAGATGAGCATCTCCCAAAACCTCTTAATCGCGATAAGTTTGAAAAATTTTTAAATAAGTATCTTAAAGCAACGGTATAAGCATCATTTGTTTAATAAGCATTAATTAATTAGCATTAAACTGCTAGGTATAAATACAAGGAACACAAATGAACATAGCTACAAAACTTTTATCTATTCTCTTGCTTACAGGTGTAGTTGCATCTGCAAACACTCTCGTAACGGTCAACGGTACAGCCATTTCACAACAAGAAGTCGATACGGAACTTATGAACGCTACTCAGGGTAGATTTAACCAAGTTCCAGTTGAAAAACAGGCTGAGTTTAGACAGCAGGTACTCCAGCAACTTATTGGTAAAGAGTTGATTTTTGGTGATGCTAAAAAGAGTGGAATCCTTAACTCTGCAGAGTACAAATCTGAGTATAAAAAACTTGAAGAGCGTATGAAAAAAGAGTTAGCGGTTCAAGTATGGCAAAAGAAACAACTAGACGGTATCAAGATATCAGAGAAAGATTTAAAAAACTACTATGACAAAAATCTTGGTGAGTTTAATGAAAAAGAGTCAGTACATGCTCGTCATATTTTAGTAAAAGAGGAAGCTGAAGCTAAAAGCATCATAGCTGAACTTAAATCACTGAGTGGTTCAAAACTAAAAGCAAAGTTCGAAGAGTTAGCAAAAGCAAAATCTACGGGACCTAGTGGACCAAAAGGTGGAGATCTTGGTTACTTCACACAGGGACAAATGGTACCTGCTTTTAATGACAAAGTGTTTAGTATGAAAGAGGGGACTATTACTTTAGCTCCTGTAAAAACTCAGTTTGGTTTTCATGTTATCTACTTAGAAGATAAAAAAGAGTCGGCAACGAGATCATTTGATGAGGTTAAGTCGTTTATCGAACAACGTTTAAAAATGGAAAAATTCAAATCTGTCATGAAAGATAAAATGGATGCACTTCAGAAAAAAGCTATTATCAAATAGTCTTACAAAACGCTATGAAAAACTCGCCTATCTCTAAAATTACTTTAGAGGGACGAGAGTTTTTTGTCAAACGCGATGACCTTATAGACCCCTACTTAGCGGGAAACAAATACCGAAAACTCTACACTCTTTTACAAACTCCTAAAGAAAACATAGACAAAATCATCTCCTATGGTGGCACTCAGTCAAACGCTATGCTGGCAATAGCTGCTATATGTAAGCAAAAAGATTGGGAGTTTATCTACTATACCAAACCAGTAAGTAAGAGGATAACAGAACTTACTTATGGAAACTACAGTGATGCTTTATATTTAGGAATGAAAAATATCGAGCTTGAAGATGAACTCTATGGAGAGATGATAGGCTCCCTGCGTTTAAATCTCGATAGTAGAAGTTATATAATAGATCAAGGCGGTGCAGATGATACTGCACAAGAGGGTCTAAAGGTACTTGCATTAGAGATAAGAGAGCAGCTACAATGTAGCAAAGAGTACGAAAGCATAAAAGCGATAGCCACTCCCTCAGGAACTGGGACAACAGCACTTTTCTTAGCTAAGTCACTTCCTGAGTTTAAAGTCTATACAACACCCTGTGTAGGAGATGAAATATACTTAAGAGAGCAGATGCAAGCACTCAGTGAAATTCCTGACAATTTAATCATCTTAAAGCCAAAAAAGAAGTATCATTTCTCAAAACCCTATTTGGAGTTCTACGGAGTCTATTTGAAGTTACAAAAGAGTGGAGTAGTTTTTGACTTGTTGTATGCCCCATCAATGTGGGAGGCTTTACTAGAGCAGACGAGCGAGCCTACCCTTTATGTACATAGCGGAGGAGTTTCAGGAAATACTAGTATGCTAAAGAGATATGAGAGAAAGTTTAATCTATAAAAGTTACATTATCCTCTAGTTTCACACGCTCTGGCTGGTAAGAGTTTATTTTCGCTTCTTTATCTTCATAACCAAGAACTACACTATATAAAAGTGCTAAGTTATCTGGTGTCTCTAAGGCATCTGCTACAACTCTACCAAACTCAGTAGTAGAACCCTGCGGACAACTCTCAATACCAAACTCTTGAGCGGCAAGCATAATACTCTGCATATAAGCGCCACAATCTATGAGAGCACCTTGTGCTTCATCTATGTTGGCTTTATCAACAAAAACAAAAACAACCGTAGAAGCACCAAACCATCTAAAGTTGTCTTTCCACATCTGAATTCTAGTTTCATTGTCTTTTCTATCTACTTCCATCAGTTTATAAAGACCAGCACCTGTAACGATACGGCGTTTTTTATATGGATTTGTCCACTTTACTGGATAGTACTGGATAAATTGATCATTTTCGATACCCTCATCCATCTTAGAGATAATAGCATCACCAACAGTTTTGAGTCTCTCTTCGTTACTAATAGCATAAGTAACCCATGGTTGCATATTTGCTCCACTTGGAGTCTGTCCTGCAGCAGTTAAAATTTTTTCTAATATATCTTTTGGTATTTTTTTGTCACTGTACGCTCTTTTTGAAGAACGATTTTTTAAAGCTTCTAAAACTGTTGGCATATAATAATCCTTTGGTGAAATTATAGTAAAAAAAGATTAAGAAATTTATAAAAGTAGATGTAAATTATATTACTAAGGAAACTTGACAAAGATAGACTCAAGTTGATATAATTACTTATCTTAAAAATTAAGGAGTTAGATTATGAATAATATTTTTGAAAAATTAACACACAATATGACGCAAGCGATTGAGAGTGCAATATCTTTAGCACTCCATAGTAAAAATCAAGAGGTGCAAGGAGAACATTTTTTCTGGGCACTTTTGACAAATTCTGACTCTATACTAAATCAGATGTTTAATAAAATGAACATAGACAAGGTAGCAATAGAGCTAGATATTAAAAGCATTATCGAGAAGTTGCCAAAATCTTCAAGTGTGACAAAAGAGAGTATAAGACTCTCTAAAAACTTTGTAGATAGTTTAGAAAATGGTGCGGGTCTAATGACTCAAAATGGAGATACCTTTTTAGCTGTAGATACATATATACTTGCAAACTTAAAAGTAGAACCATTTAAAAGTATCTTTGCAAAATACATAGACACACTAGAGCTCTCTAAAAACTTAGAAGCAGCTCGTGGCGGTGCTACTATAGACTCTCAAAGTTCAGATGAGACATTAGAATCACTATCAAAGTATGGCATAGACTTAACACAAGAAGCAGCCGAGGGAAAATTAGCTCCTGTTATAGGCCGTGATGAAGAGATAACTCGTATGATGCAGATACTTATACGAAAAACCAAAAACAACCCTATGTTACTTGGTGAACCGGGTGTTGGGAAGACTGCTTTAGTTGAGGGACTTGCTCAAAAAATACAGAGTGGAGATATACCTACATCTCTAAAAAACAAAAGAGTAGTCGCTCTTGATATGAGTGCACTTATAGCTGGTGCTAAGTACCGTGGTGAGTTTGAAGATAGACTCAAAGCGGTTATCGATGAGGTAAAAGAGAGTGGAAATATCATTCTCTTTATCGATGAGATTCACACTATAGTAGGAGCTGGGGCTAGTGAAGGAAGTATGGATGCTGCAAACATCCTAAAACCTGCACTTGCTCGTGGAGAGCTTCATACTATTGGGGCAACCACACTCAAGGAGTATAGAAAGTACTTTGAAAAAGATACAGCACTTCAGAGAAGATTTTTACCTATCAATCTTGATGAGCCAACTGTAAATCAATCATTACAGATCTTACGTGGGATAAAAGAGCGTCTGGAGACTCACCATAATGTGACTATTACAGATAGTGCCTTAGTCGCAGCAGCTAGGCTTTCTGATAGATACATAGCCGATAGATTTCTTCCAGATAAGGCTATTGACCTTATAGATGAAGCAGCAGCAGAGCTGAAGATGCAGATAGAGTCTGAGCCAAACGTTCTAAGTCGAGCTAAACGCGAACTCTCCGAACTAATGGTAGAAAAAGAGGCTCTCAAAATGGAGAAAACACCATCAAATGAGAAACGACTAGTAGAGATAGAAAAAGAGCTTGCTGATGTAGAAGAGGAGGTGAGAAACCTTGAGTCGCAGTTTGAGACAGAAAAACAAGTTTTTGAGAAAATATCTTCTATAAAGAATGATATAGAGTCTAAACGTAGAGAGGCAGAGCAAGCAAAACATACTTCTGACTTTAACCGTGCAGCTGAGATAGAGTATGGAGAAGTACCAAAACTTCTTGAAGAAGAAAAAAGTATAAATGAAAACTGGGATAGATTACAAGCGAGTGGGACACTAC
>JAYEHI010000233.1:0-1571 GCA_034659455.1 Campylobacterota bacterium
ATTATTATAAGATAAATGTTTATCAGACTCTCTTTGGAGATTTTTTAATTCAAAAAGAGTATGGTGCCGCGCAAAATGTAAAACCGACCAATATTTTAAAAGAGTATGCAGTATCTAAACGCGAAGCTATGTTTCGTGTGTTAGATATCGCTGTTGACAAGAAAGGCTTAGGCTATCTCAAGTCTGCCTAGATTAAGTATTTCTGCCCTATTTTACGAGCATATGAACTGAGCATAGCATGCTCAAAGTCATTGTTTGTTGCATACTGATACCCAAATGTTTTTTTCCACATCTGATGCTCCTCCATACAGAGGTAAAAAAAGACTCTGTTCTTACCAGCTATTTCACTCTGCCAAGGCTTAAAACTTTCATAAGCGTGTTTGAACATCTCAATCTTTGTCTCATTTGGATAAGAGGTCTTTCCACTTGCATCTTCATGAGGAATCTGAGTTATTTTACTTCTAAACTCGCGTTCTCTAAGCTGTTTAATTACAGGTTTAATGAATGTTAGCGTTCCAAAACTCACAAGTGCTACTTCGCTTGGTTTAAACTCTGCTAAAAGTCTCTCATACACATCTTGGTATTCGTTGAGATACCCCTCATACTCTACTATAGGATGAAAATGAAAACCAACTTTGATACCCTTATCTGCCATTTTTCTTGCGGCATTTATACGCTTGTCAAGGGAAGCTGTTAGATGTTCTTCGTTTGTAATAATGGTTGGAGTGTTAAGGCTCCACGTAAGAAGGATATTTTTTGGTATCGTGTTTTCTAGGAAGTAGCTTATGTTGTCCGACTTTGTTTTAAACTCTAAGATGACATTAGGATTCTCTCTTGCAAACTCAAAAAGTGCATCAAGAACCCCCTCGCGATTTCCAAACATAAGTGAGTCAGATGCCTGTCCTGTTCCTATATGATAGGTCTTGTTTTTGTCAAGTTGAAGATTTAGAAGCTTATCCTTAAAGCCACTGTCAAATGTAATGGTATTTTGGTTATAAAAACTCTGTATCGAGCAGTAGGAACAATCAAACCCACAGGACTCAACAGCATCAAGGGTTAGAAGATTACAACATCTTGTTTTCTCGCTTGCAACGGGACATAGACCTAGACCAAAGCCCTCTTTGTCCGCTACTTTAAAAGTGAATTTCTGCTCTTTAGGAATATTTTTAAGTGTGAAATCATCATAAGAGTTAGGGCGGTTTCGTATCTCTTCATAAGCTTTTTTGAGACGAGTGAAAACTACTTTTTTTTGTGAGTGGTCTGGAAATATTTCAGTGATTCTTGCCTCATCCCACATCCCTAAATCTCTTGCCATATCTATAATTTGTTTGAGCTCTTGATGTGAAAACTTGAACTCAAAGGCTTTTGTTTTTATAAACTCTTGTTCGTCTTGAGGAAGTTTATTCAAAAATGTATTTGCTACTGCAGTATTGTATTTATCTTCATATCTATTCATAAGTGGCATTTTAGCAAAATAATTCTGAGCAAACTAACACTTCACTAACACTTCTATGTCAAACTACGGATACTAAAAGAGAAAAGGATTAGATTATGAAAGCAATTGTTTTAAT
>JAYEHI010000234.1:0-1569 GCA_034659455.1 Campylobacterota bacterium
TCCAAAATTTTCAAACTCTAGAGTCAAGTTTTTATTGTAATATCTATCTCCACTCTCTAGAGTCTTTTTATGTCTCTTTTGCATATATGTAACTTCTGCATTAAATCTTACTACTTTTTGAGGGTTGTCTTCGGCACCTCTTGAGATTGACTCGTGGTGATATGCCTTGGCATAAGGCGTGAAGAGATTTCTGTAGCCTCTCTCCAGTGCTCTGAGGCAGAAGTCTACATCGTTAAAGGCAATGCTTAGGTTCTCTTCATCGAGACCGTTTAGCTCATCATAGATGCTTCTCTTTACCATTAAACAGGCAGCTGTGACAGCACTAAGATTTTGAATGATGCTTAGTCTGCTAAAGTAGCCAGGTTTTTTTGCATCAAAGTATTTGTGTGAGTGACCCGCTACTCCACCTATGCCTAGTATAACTCCTGCATGTTGTATAGTGTCATCTGGATAGTAGAGTTTTGAACCTACGCAAGCTATCTCTTTTTGTTGAGAGAACTCTAGCATCGACTCTATCAACTCCGGAGAGATAATCTCTATATCGTTGTTGAGAAGAAGTATATGTTCTCCTTTGGCGTACTCTCTTACTGCATGGTTATTCACTCTTGAGTAGTTAAAAGGGACATTATACTCATAAAAGGAGACTCTTTTGTCTTTAGCTTTTAAAGTGTTCATCATCGTGAAAGTCTCTTTTTCTTCGCTATTGTTGCTTATACCTATGATTTCATAGTGATGATATGTTGATTTCTCTAGTATGGAGTTTATACACATATCTAAAAGTTCAGGCTTATCTTTAAATGGGATGATTATGCTTACAAGAGGAGAGTCTAAAATCTCGTACTGCACTCTATAGGTCCCTGGATATGTACCATTTACTGCTTTAGCTTTTATACCTCTACGTGTAAGTGCATTCTGAAGGGCTACTCTACCTTTACTATGTGCATAAGATTTCTTACTGAACTCTGTAGCAGTAGAGTCTGGAGCTTTTCTCCAGTGGTAGAGTACTTTATCTATATGAGCTACTTTTTGAGTCTCTTCTAGTACTTTTAGATAGAGGTCATAGTCTTGTGAACCCTCAACTCCTTCCTCCCATCCTCCTACTCTCTCAATGAGCTCTTTTTTTATGATGCATAAGTGGCTTATGTAGTTCTGAGAGAGGAGCATATCATGTGCATAGTCTGGCTTGAAGTGTGGTTCGCTAAAGCTTTTATCCATCTCTAGTTTATCCTCGTCGCTATAGATAAACTCTGCATCTTTTTCGTTTATAGCTTTGACTACTTCAAAGAGTGCATCTACTGTAAGCTCATCGTCATTGTCCATGAGTGCTACAAACTCTCCCGTAGCTAGTTTGAGTGCCTCGTTTGAGGCTCCTGAGATATTTCTGTTTTTCTCAAGGAAGATAACTTTTATCTTTGGATTGTTGAGAGATTTTAGAAACTTAAGCGTTTCCTCTTTGGTGCTTTTATCATCAGCTATGCAGAGTTCCCAGTTCTTATACCATTGACTCTCTATAGAGTTTATAGCTGCTTTTAGCCACTCTACTTGAACATTATAAACAGGCATCACTAT
>JAYEHI010000235.1:0-1568 GCA_034659455.1 Campylobacterota bacterium
TTATAAAAACGCGAAGACTAAGTCTGGAAAAACCATCACTAAACCAAGTCCTAAAAGCTGCAAAAGTATAAAAGGAACTATCCCTTTATATATCTGCATAGTTGTAATGCTATTTCCTGCCGCACCTTTTAAGAAAAAGAGAGATAAACCAAAGGGTGGCGTTAAGAATGAAGCTTGAAGATTCATCGCTATTAACACTGCAAACCAAATAGGGTCTATACCAAATGCAGCCATTACTGGAACTAGTATCGGCACTATAATGAAACTTATCTCAATAAAGTCTATAAAAAATCCTAATATAAAAATACTAAGCATAGATACAGCTATAAATATCCAAACATTTCCTATATCTTCACTAAAAAACTCTAAAATCAAGTCACTTCCACCAAGCTCGTTAAAGACAAGACTAAATGCCGTAGCTCCTATAAGAATCATAAATATCATTCCAGAGAGCTTCATAGTCTCAAAGAGTGCATACTTAATCATATCACGACTCAAAGTTTTGTTGACGATAGAGAGCAGTAGACCACCAACGACTCCAAACGCAGCGGACTCAGTAGGAGAGGCGATACCTGCAAAGATACTTCCAAGGACACTCACCATCAACAGCAGTGGTGGGATTATCGCTTTTACAAGATCTAAAAAAGTTATGCTATCTTGTATCTCTAAAGCGGGTGCATCATCTTTGTTTATGTAGGCTCTGATTAAGATATATGTGATGTAGAGACTCACAAGTGTTAGCCCCGGTAGCATAGCTCCCATAAAGAGGTCACCTACACTCACACTCATAACATCACCTAAAATGATGAGTATGATAGAGGGAGGAATGATCTGCCCTAGTGTCCCACTTGCCGCTATTGTTCCACCAGCTAATGACTTGTCATAACCAGCACTTAACATCAAAGGGAGTGCTATAACACTCATCATAACAACTGAGGCAGAGACTATACCTGTTGAAGCTGCTAAGATAGCCCCGACTAAAACAACACTCACACCAAGACCACCTCTTACACCTTTAAAGAGTGAACTCATTGAGATTAAAAGTTTTTCAGCCATTCCCGATTTTTCTAAGATTAATCCCATCATGATAAAAAGAGGCACTGCCATAAGGGTAGTGTTGTTCATTATGCCGTAGATTCTAAAGGGCAAGATATTAAAGACTTCAAAACCTACATCAGGTATAAAAAATGCAAACATCATTGCTACCCCACCAAAAGCAAACGCCACGGGAATACCAACAAGAAGTAGAAAAAGAGCTACAACAAACATAACAAGTGCTATCATAATGCCCTCCACTTTTTCACTTCACTATAGAGTAATTCAAAAGCTTGAAGAGCCACAAAAGCAAAAGAGAGAGGCATAAGCGACTTTACTATCCACCTAGACCCAAGACCACCAGGGTCACAAGAGGCTTCATTCTGCATGAAACTTAGTTCAACAAACCCTATACCTATATAAACTATCAAAAAAGAGAGTGGAAGTATAAAAAAAACGATAGAGATTATGTTCACCATAGCCTGTGTTTTAAGAGAAAACTTATCATAAAATATATCTACTCGGACATGAGA
>JAYEHI010000236.1:0-1555 GCA_034659455.1 Campylobacterota bacterium
TAGATAAACTATTTAATCCTTTGAAGTGTCTTGTAGATTACTGTCACAATAGTACTTCTCAAGCAATCGTACTAAATAGATGTGAAAGCAGCTATGAGATAAATGCACTCAAAGATGCAATATTAGAGCTTCAGCAGAGAAACAATCTCCTATGTCAAGAGAAGCAAAATATCTTTAAAGAAGCAGCACATGAGATTAAAACGCCACTTGCCATACTTAAGGCTAGAGTCTCTCTCTTTAAGGCTAGTGATATGTCTAAAGAGGAGTTTATAGATGAGACTATGCTCGACATTTCAACTATTAGCAATAAGCTTAGAGAGCTTATATTTCTAAAAGCAATAGAGCAAGATATACAAAAGGCAAAAGAGTCTGTTCCTATGCAGAATCAGTGCTCTATGATGCAACAGCTTTTTCGTCCTATTTTAGAAAAAAAAGAGTTAAAGATGGTCTCTAATCTTGAAGAAGATTTTAACCTTTATATACATAAGGAGGCTATGGGACGCGTTATGCAGGCGATATTTGAAAACATATTTATGCATACAAAAAATGGAACAACGATTCAAACATTTGTAGATCCAAAAACTCATAGATTAAGCATAGTAAATGAAGCAGCAAAAGATAGCAACGAGATACTTTTTAGCTCCCATATAGGTACAAAAATAATAGAGCGATTATCGGATAAGCTAGAGTATGAGTACACAACCTATGAAAAAGATAATCTCTTCTACACCGAGATTACCTTTAAAGACCAAATTTGAAATAAATAACAATATCAGATAATAAAATAAACATAAAAAGAGTATTATTGGTATCTATATAGAGAAGAAATTATTTCAAGAATAGTATATAATACTAGTCTAATATTAAACGAAGGAAAGAATATGATTCAAGATAATAAAATAGTTGACATTGCAATTATTGGAGCTGGCCCTGGCGGTATGGCTGCTGCAATCGAAGCAAAGCAAGCTGGAATTGAAAACATAGTTGTTATCGATAAAGCACCTCACCATAATGATATGATTCACAAGTTTTACAAAAAAGGTAAACGTGTTGATAAAGACTGGATGGGAATCAAGTTTGAGTTTACTGGTAATGTAACATTTGATGAGTGTTCAAAAGAAGAGTACATCGACCAAATGGATAAAAAGTTACAAAATGCTGGCGTTTTAGATACTTTTGAGTATAACCATGAAATCGTAAGAGTTGAAAAAGGTGAAGATGGTCTTTTCTCAATCGTTTATGCTACTGATGGTGTTAAAGAAGGTATGGAGAGCATGAAAGCGAAAAATGTAATCCTTTCAGTTGGTCGTATGGGTAAACCAAACAAACCAAGATATAAGTTCCCTAAAGAGTTAAAGCAAGTTCTTAACTTCAACCTTTCAAAAGTTCAAGATGGTGAGCATGTGATGGTAGTTGGTGGTGGTGATACTGCTGGTGAGTACGCATACGGTCTAATCGAACTAGAAGATATGGGAGACTGTGTTGTAACACTTAACTACCGTAAAGCTGACATCACACGTATGAATCCTATCAACACTGAAATGTGTAACAAGTA
>JAYEHI010000237.1:0-1544 GCA_034659455.1 Campylobacterota bacterium
TCATTTTCTGTTATTTTATTACTCATATTTTTTTCCAATCAAACAATAGTTAAACAAATTATCTACAGCACAAGCCCATAAATAAAGTCTTTTTAGTATAAATTCAATCTTTTTTAAGTTTCCAATGAAACAATGGTGAAGCAAATGCAACATCATTTTGCCCACCATGGAACATATTTTCTAGCTCTCGTTCCTACACTCTCATCATAGATATAAATTTGTTTTTCATCTAATGTCTCTTTAATGATTTTTGAAACCATAGATATATTTTTTGCATCAATTCCAAACCGTTCTCTTAACGATGTATTTGTCATATATTCTCTTTGGATATATCTTAAGCTTGCATGTTGATAACAAGCTCTTACCTTATCTTGTTTATCCATATCTTTAAGTTCTTTGTGTGCAAAAAGTATAGCTATAGTATGTTCATCTCTAGTTTCAAATATTGGAGCAGGAAGCTGATAGACTTCACTTTGCAACACTATTTTATCTACTCCACTTCCTCTTTCCTCACAAACTCCAATTCGTCTCATAAAAGATGCTAGAGCTTCATTTCTAGACTTTGGTGGTGAGTCTAAAAATCGTTGAGTATCAACTAAAGGAGAGCCTGGATTTGTAACTTCAAATCTATTAGAAAATATCTCTATCATCACAGAACTTCCACTTTGAAAAAAATCTTGATGTATAATCGCATTTGCTACCATCTCTCTTATAGACAACTCAGGGTACATTCGTATATTTTCTCTAAATGCTTGTTTGATTACTTCATTGGATGGCAAAATATTATTGATGTACTCAATTAATCCCTCAAAGCCTACTGCATAACCTTTACTACCCTCTATCTCTTTAATAGTTTCAAACTTTGTATTATCTTTGTATTGAATAACCCTAATAGCTTTTCTTTTTAAATTGTTAAACTTTTTTAAATCTTTTGCAAATAAAATTGCACCCAAATTTGTAATAGCATATTTTGCATTATCATTTTTTTGTATGAGTGAATCATTAATGAGAGTTTCTAAAATAGTACTTCTATTTTCAGGTAAAGGAAGCTTCAGTAGCTCAAAATATTTTGTATATTCTAAATAGTCCAAAACCTCTCTTTCGCCTATATTATCTACTGCTATTTGTTTTTCAAAAGGTATTTTGTCAAAAACCCTCCATAGTTCACGCTCTTTTTCAGGTAGTTCTTTCAATTTCTTTTTATGTGAATTTAGTCTTATGTATTCTATCCCTTGAAACATTACAGGGTTTCTATATGTAGGGGCTATTTCTAAAAGTACTATATCTTTTTCTTTTATTGTAACTTCATAAAATTTAAACTCAATTTTTGGTGTGAGAAGTCTTAGTAGCCAGTTTTCTAAAGCTTCATTTCCTTTAGTTGTAGTGGTTGGTTTAAAATCAGTTCCAAGTACTTCATGTGTATCATCATCAACACCCCATATCATATAAGCATTTGTTTTACTATGAAGTGCAGCTGAGTTTGATAATGCACTTATATATTCACCTATCATCTCTTTGTCATTGTTATTGTGTTTAAACTCTAG
>JAYEHI010000238.1:0-1542 GCA_034659455.1 Campylobacterota bacterium
TTCTTTGCATATGATATTGATAACTATAAAAAGAAACATCCTCAAAAAAAAGTAGTAATATTTTTAGATACTTACGAAGCTCTTTGGCAAAATGTCAGAAATGAATCAAATAGACTTAGTCAAGATGTATGGATTAGAGATGGTTTAGTCTCCGAGCTTCAAAATGTTTTATTTGTAATCTGCGGAAGAGAAAAAATAATATGGGCAGAAGATGATAGTGCATGGGAAAGTGATTTAAATCAACATATACTTGGAGGATTAAGCGAAAATGATGCAAAATCTTTTTTAGATAGTTGTAATATAGAAGATATAGTTATTCAAGATGAAATTATAAAGAGTAGTGAAGGTTTACCGTTCTATCTTGATTTATCAGTAGATACTTATTATAAAATAAAAGATAGTGGAAAAACTCCAAGTGTCCAAGATTTTAGTGAGGTAGGTAAAGATGATATTTTTGAAAGGTTTATGCGCTATCTTAGTCTTCAAGAAAAAGAGACTCTTAAAGTCTTAGCACATGCTAGATTCTACACAAAAGATATATTTAGCTTACTTGTCGATACTTTTAAAACTGCTTATCCAGTTACAGCTATGGCAGAACTCAATACATTCTCCTTTATAAGTCAAGAGGATGATATATTCTTCATACATGACCTTATGAGAAAAAGTCTAATATCTTCACAATCTACAGACCTCAAAGAAGATGTAAATACGACACTTTTTAATCTTTATGATGAAAAACTACAAGACTTAGATATCAAAAATATCTCAGAGGAAAGTATAGAGGCACTGCATGAAGCCTTTTATCATAAAGAATGTTTAGGAGATATTAATGTTTTGGACGACTGGTATGATAAACTATATCATATATTCAAGCAAGCTGCCAAATACAAAATACTTTTAGAGTTAAGTATAAAGTTAAACAAGCTACACGAAACATCATTAGGAGAAGAACATCCAAGTACTGCTGCAGGCTATCACAACCTTGCAGTGCTTTATGAAGCTATGGGAAACCATCTAGAAGCTCTTTCTCTTTATAAACAAGCTTTAGCAATTAATGAAAAAGTATTAGGTGAAGAACATCCTGATACGGCAACAATCTACAACAACCTTGCAGTACTTTATATGGATATGGGAAAACTTGAAGAAGCACTTCCTCTTTGTAAAAAAGCTTTAGCAATTAATGAAAAAGTATTAGGAAAAGAACATCCCGATACTGCAATGTCTTATAACAACTATGCAAACCTTTATCTGTCTATGGGAAATTCTGCAGAAGCACTTCCTCTTTATAAAAAAGCTTTAGAAATTAATAAAAAAGAATTAGGTGAGCAGCATCCTAAAACTGCAATAAGCTATAACAATCTTGCAGAGCTTTATAAGTCTATGAGAAATTATGAAGAAGCACTTCCTCTTTATAAAAAAGCTTTAGCAATTAATGAAAAAGCATTAGGTGAAGAACACCCTCATACTGCAGTAAGTTATAACAGCCTTGCAGGGCTTTATGAGTCTATGGGAAATTATGAAGAAGCACTTCCTCTTTATAAA
>JAYEHI010000239.1:0-1542 GCA_034659455.1 Campylobacterota bacterium
TTATGAGATTGCAACAGTAAAAGGTAACCCAGATCTAGTGCATACTGATATATCTAGTTATGATTTAAAATACTCACACTACTTCTCAGATACAGAAAATATCAACCTTGGTGTTTTTTATAAAAACTTAGATAACCCTATTGAAGATACTGTTGATACAAGAAATGCACTTCCCCTTTACTCATATGCCAACATGGATAATGCAACACTCTATGGAATAGAACTTGATGGAAGAAAAAGCTTTGCTTTTATAGATAGCTATCTCAACAACTTCTATATGTCGGGGAACTTCTCATATACTAAATCTGATGTTACACTCACTCCAGAACAAGAAGAGGAGTTTACATCAAACCATAGAGAGCTACAGGGTCTATCTCCTATTGTTGTAAACCTTGCTATGAGCTATGAGAAAAAAGGGAGAAATGTTACTTTAGCGTATAACAAAATGGGAGAACGTATTAGAAAAGTTGGGATGATCGATGCCACTGATCACTATCCTGACTACTATGAAGTTCCTCCACAAATCCTTGACTTTGTATGGATAGAGCAGTTTGATGGTGGTTTGACTGCAACACTAAAGCTTAAAAACCTACTTGATGAAGAGACTATATGGTATCAAGGAAGTAAAGATAACATAACAAATAAATTCAAAGTTGGAAGATTCTATAGCTTCTCGGTTGCTTACAAATTCTAAACAGAGTTTGTAACCAAAAAGTAATACAATGTCTCTATAATATCACCATGCAAACTGAAGGTCGAAAATGAGTCATAAGATAGTTATAGTCGAGGATGAAGAGGATTTACTAGACCTCTTG
The DNA here is from genome assembly GCA_034659455.1 of Campylobacterota bacterium. Classification (GTDB taxonomy): domain Bacteria; phylum Campylobacterota; class Campylobacteria; order Campylobacterales; family Sulfurimonadaceae; genus Sulfurimonas. The sequence goes on from JAYEHI010000239.1 coordinate 816, forward strand.
GAGTATAACCTCTCTAAAGAGGGGTTTGACGTTATAGGCTTTTTAAACACTAAAACGGTTGACACACTTCTTGAAGAGGAGGATGTTGACCTCATCATCATGGATAGAAACCTTCCCGGAGTTGAGGGGAGTGAGTATATACAAACCCTACGAGACAATGGTATTCAAACGCCAGTCATCTACCTGAGTGCTAAAGATAGTGACCCTGAGATCGAAGAGGGATTTTTACGTGGTGGCGATGACTATATGACAAAACCTTTCAATATGAAAGAGCTTCTTCTACGTGTCAAGTCTATACTCAAAAGAACAACAAGAAGTTCTGCTGAGGGGAGTGTTCGCTACAAAGACCTACTACTTGACAGAGACTCTAGAACTCTCAGAGTAGATGATATACAAGTGGATATAACAAAATTAGAGTTTGACCTCCTCTATGAGTTCATCATCAATAAAAACACCATTTTAGATAGAGACTATCTCCTACAAAACGTATGGGACTCCGATCAGCCAAACCAGTACAAAACAGTCAACGTAGCCATCACAAGACTCAAAGATAAAATAGACCCAGAGAAAACAAAAAACTATATCCAGACCATTCGTGGTATCGGCTATAAACTATCATAAAGGTACGAAAAGAGATGAAAGAGCAGATACTAATAGTCGATGATGACAACGACATACTCGAACTATTAGAGTACAACTTAAGTGCAGCCGGTTATGATGTCTTAGG
>JAYEHI010000240.1:0-7836 GCA_034659455.1 Campylobacterota bacterium
CGCTATAAACTCTCTTATCTCACCATCAACACCTATAATAGGGTTGATAGTAGTCTCAACGTAAAACATTGAACCATCTTTTTTTCTATTTTCAAAAAGTGCTTTGTAGATTTTTTTATTATTAATGGTGTTCCACATTTTTTTAAAAAAGATTGAAGGACGTTTACCACTGTTGAGTATTCTACTGTTTTGCCCAATCAACTCAACTGATGAATAACCTGAAAGTCTACATAAAGCATCATTTACGTAGGTTATATTCCCTTGTGAATCCGTTTTTGAGATGATGTCACTATCGTCAAGAGCAAGCCTAAACTCTTCAAGCTCTTTTACTTTTGATTCTAGGGTCTTTTTATACTCTTCATCTTTTTCTTTTAAGTACTCATTATGTTCCAATGTTTCAAGACGATCATTCTCCTCTCTTTGTCTCTTTCGAATGTTTACAAGTACCTGTGAAACAGTTTCACTCAACTCTTCCATTTTCACTGGTTTGGAGATAAACTTTTTTACGCCAACATTTATGAGGTCTACTATAACACGAAAATCATCACTCCCAGACATAATGACTATCTCTTGATGAGGGTTAAAATCCATGATTAATTTTGAAAGCTCTTTACCATCCATATTTGGCATTTCAAAGTCACTAAATACTATATCGTAATACCTATCGGTCTCTTCATACAGACTCCTATACTTCTCTATAGCCGATTTTCCATCTTCTGCAACATCAACCTCGTCAAAAAACTCATGTAACATCTTAAGAGTTGTTTTTCTCGCTGTTAAAGAGTCCTCAACAAAAAGAACCTTTAATGATTTTGTAGAGTGTTTTAAATTCTCGAGTTCCATTATGCCTTTCCTACTTACTTGATTCGATTTTACTCAACTACACTTAAATCAACACTGAAACAGACACCATCTTCAGTGTTCTCAACAAGTAGCTTTCCATTGTGGTGCTCTTCTACAATGATTTTAGACATATAGAGTCCCAATCCCGTTCCATTCTTCTCGCTTTTTGTAGAAAAGTATGGATCAAATATTTTCTCCAAAACCTCTTCGGATATTCCGCCACCATTATCACTGATTTTTAATATACTCTCATCCGTCTCAATAAGAATTTGTGGTTTTTTAATATTTTTTTCTTTAAAATTATCTTGAGAGTTTTTAAAGATATTTAATACCACTTGCATCATTTCACCATCATACATCTCTATTGTTTTATCTGATTTGCAATCAAATAGCACCTCTATTTTGTCAGTCTCTAAAGAAGCTCTTATGATACCTAGAGCCTTTTGATTAATTTCTCTCAAGGTACTTTTCACTGAAGACTTGTTGGGTTTATAAAAATTTCTAAAATCTTCTATGGTTCTTGTTAAATTATCAACATAGCCTCCTATTGAATCTAATTTTTGTAAGAAGTACTCGTTTTGAAAAGCTCTTCCCTCTTGTGTAGATACATCAAATATTTCTAGTTCTATCTTTGTTTCTATATTTGCAGCAGTGGATGAAATAGCTGAGAGTGGCTGTCTCCATTGATGAGCTATCATACTTATCATCTCCCCCATCTGAGCTAAACGCGATTGTGCGAACATCTGCTCCTCTTTTCTTTTGTTTTTTAGAACTTCCGCTTGAACTCTTATATCTAAATTTCGATTTAACATCTCAAGCTCTATTGTATGGTTTTGTAATTTTTCCTCCATCGCTTTTCGCTGAGATATATCTCTCCACACTACGTGAATTATCTCTCTATCATAGAGTGAAATCGGCGTTAAAACTATTTCTGCCCAAAAATCTTCATTAGTCGCTTTTGTATGTAGCCACTCAAAACTATGCCCTCCCTTTGCAACTGCAAGACGCATCATCTCTTGTGCTTTTTCAAAAGATTCTCTTCCATCTGGCTGATCTTTTGGGGATAACTGAGATGGATTGATGTTTAGTAACGCATCTTTAGATTTATACTCTAACATCTCTACTATTTTTTCATTGCACTGAGTAAATTTTCCATTCTCAATAATCAAAATCCCATCTGATGATTTCTCAAATAGAGTCTCAAAAGCTCTGTTTTGTTTCTCTACCTCTTGAGTCTTTCTATGGAGTTGCTCTTCAAACTGTTCTATATGCCTATCTGCATTGTCAATATCTTCATATATAGCCATTATTAGCCCACCATCTAACATGGAAACTCTATTTTTTCTCCATCCAGCTATACGACTATCTTCATAGAGACCTATATGGGATAACTCCTCTTCCCCAGTTTGACTCACTTTTAGCAAAACATCAAAAAAACCCATAGCTTTTACGCCTGGAAACACCTCGGTAACTTTTTTTCCTATGAGTTCTTTTTTGGAAATATTTTCTGTTTGTTCCGCTCGTTTATTAAAATCTACAAATACAAAATCACCTTCAATTGGCTCATATATAGCGATACTCATCGGTATCGATTCTATAGATAGATTCATAACTCCTCCTTGATTTTTGCACTTGGTTCACTAAAGTAATAGCCTTGAAACTCATCTATGCCCAACTCTCTACTAATGTCAAAAATCTCTTTGCTCGAAACATGCTCGGCTATGGTCTTTATGCCCAGCTCTTTTGTAAACTTTACAATGGCTGTAACCAAAGTGTGTGCATGCTTATCTGTGGCTATGTTTTTTATTAAACTAGAATCTATCTTTACATAATTTGGAGACATGGCAGATATTTTTGACATATTTGCAAACCCTAAGCCAAAATTATCAATCGTTATCACCACTCCTAGTTTTTTATACTCATCTATAAACGCTACAAACTTATCATAATCATGGTGAGAGGAGTCCTCTAAGAGTTCAAAAATCACCTGTGTACTTATATCAAAGTTTACTTTTGTAGCAAGATGATGTTTGGCAATTTGTTCTTTTAAAAGTTTATTAATTTCTCTATTTTCAATATCGTGATATGTAATATTTATCGCTACATGCACATTGTATTCAATCATTGTCTTAAAAGCTTCTTCTATAACTATCTTCGTTAATCCGATATACTGCTTAGAAACTTTTGAAAAATCCATAAAATCTTTTGGAGAGATTAGTTTTATAGTTGAATCCTCTGTTACTTGAGTGATTCTCATGAGTGCTTCATATTTTAATATACTTTTGTTTTTATCTACAATAGCTTGATAATAGGCATGAACTCTTTTCTCAAGGAGTGCTCTATTTATCTCCTCTCTCCAATAAAGATTGACCTTTAGCTCCTCTCTGCGATCTAAATCAGCACTAAACCCAAGGTATGTTCGTCCTCTTTTTCTCGCTTCTATGAGAGCCATATCAGCTCTACTGTATATATTCTCCTCATTAAAAGCTATACCAATGCTTAGACTAAGGGAAATTCTCTCTTCTATCCCACTAATGGTAAGAGGATTACTTTCTATATATTCTACTAGCTCTTCAATATCACTTATGTATTTATCAGAATCAATTATATTTACTTTTTCAAAAAAAGCAAACTCATCACCACTAACCCTATATACATCATACCCCTTTTGACTATTAAAGCTTTCAAGTCTTTTTGCAAATATTCTTAAAATTTCATCTCCAATATCTAAGCCATAAATTTCATTGTATATATGAAACTTGTCAATATTTATTAAAATCATTACGGGAATTTCTGATGAGGAGATGTTTGCAATATCTTCTATAAAAGAGCTATGACTTTTTAGGCTTGTCAATTTATCGGTATTAAACTGACTTTCAAACTCTCCTAAACCATTTGAAGTACTCTGTAAATCAAAAGATATTTTATACGAAACTTTTTTCAATGTCTCCAACATATTTTGCATGTTAAATGGTTTTAGTATATAGCCATCTACATTTAAACTTATGCACGAGGTCATGTAAGAGGCGTCATTGAGTGCGGAGAAGACGATAATTGATTGTAACTTGTCTTTTTCTCGTATTTTTCCAATAAGTTCTATTCCGTTCATTATTGGCATAGATATATCGGTGATTATAATGTCAAAAGGACTCTCGATATAAAGATTCCAAGCTTCTAACCCATCGCTAGCAAGCACTATATTATCAAAAAAGTTTTCAAAAAACTCCACTGTGGTTTTTTGAATATCTATATCATCTTCTACATAAAGTACATTCAACTTACGCGTATACTTGACTATCTCTTTAAGTTCACTCATATCGCTTTACCTCTATATTGTTTATATCATTCTCTATGCACTCCAAGGGTTTGGAAAAATAGAAGCCTTGAAACTCATCTATGTTTAGTTTTTTTAATATCTCAAATATTTTTTTTGAGTGTACGTACTCAGCAATGACTTTAATGCCGAGCTTATGTGAAAACACCACTATTGCCTCCACTAATACAAACGCCTTTTTATCAGTGTCTATACTCTTCACAAGTGTACCATCTATCTTTAAGTAGTCGGGTTCTATCTCTAGGATATATTCAAAATTTGAAAAACCACTTCCAAAATCATCAATGGCAAATTCGATATTATACGCTTTAAACCTCTTAATAAAATTTTTAACAACACTATAATCGGCAATACTTTCATTTTCTGTTATCTCAAATACAGTATGTTTACCTAACTGGGGAGACGATTTAAAAAACCTCTCTAATTCATTTAAAAAAATTTCATTACTGATATCGCTATATGTAAAATTCAGACTAAAGGTGTGAGTGGTTTTTTCTAGTAAAGAGAGTGCTTCAAAAATCACATATGTTGATAGTGGTTGATAGAGTCCAGCTTTTATCGCTATGTCTAAAAAATGATTAGGCGAGATTAGTTCTTTTGTCTTTTCATCTCTTATCCTCATTAAAGTTTCATATTTGATGATTTTTTCATTTTTATCTACAATTGGCTGATACACTGGAACGACTTCACTGTTTTTTATCGCAGACTTTATTTTTTCTTTCCACGACATCACATTTTGAGCATCACTTCTAGAGTCAATGCCTCTTGAGTACATTGTGTATTTATAGTTATTACTCTTTGCATAATCCAATGCTATTTTTGCACATTCAAAAGCATCCGATTCGGAAGTAGATATTCCAAGTGTGACTTCTATACTGATGATATCATCATTAATCACCAAACTAAAATCATTCATTCGAGTAAAGAACTTTTCTATATCCTCTTCATACTTATCCGTATCGATATACTCTTGCACATCAAGTAATAAGAACTCATCTCCGGCTATTCTATATGCCTTATATGTAGTGTCACTAGTAAAGTTTAATAAAAAGCTTGCGAACTTTTTTAACACCTTGGAGCCAATATGAGAGCCGTAAATCTCATTAATAATTTTAAATCTATTGATATCTATAATAAAAACAATAGGCATTTTTATATTTTCGATATCTTTAAAAAATGAATAACGACTATACAGGTTTGTTAGTTCATCATAATGGAGTTTATGTGAGAGCTCTTGTGTCTGCTTTTTTACTTCTTCTTCTAAATTAGTTTGATAAAGCAGTTGGCTTCTTTGCAAATTAACTTTTTCACATATTTTACTTAACACAAGTAGAAGTTTTTTTAAGCGCAGTGGTTTTAATATATAACCATCTACACCTAGGTATATACCATCAGATAAAAACTCAGGTTCGTTATATGCAGTTAAAAATAAAATAGCAATATCACTGTCTACTTCACGAATCTTTTTTACCATCTCTATGCCACTAAGTTCTGGCATATTTATATCACTAATGATTAAATCAAACTCATTCTCTTTATATCTATCTAGTCCATCTTGACCATCTACCGCTACAGTGATATATTGAAAATAGTTTTCTAATAAATCTAAAGTTGACTCTCTTGCTAAAACATCATCTTCAACATATAGCAAGTTAAGAGTTTTAGTAACTTCTAGTATTTCTTTACTTGTCATAACTTACCTTTTAATAATTGATACTATTATAAGATTTGAAAATGTCGTAAAAGTGTCAATTAAGAAAGAGTTAGAAAGATTTAATGTAGTAACCCATATTTCTTTCATTATTTATGAAGTTTTCTGGAAGTTTTTGTCGCAATCTTTTGACCAAGCTTTTAATGGCGTTTTTTGAAAATTCTCTATTGGAGTCACTATAGTGGATATGATTAAAAATATCCATATCACTAAAGTATTGTTCTTTGTTTGCAATAAGTAAATCAAGTAGTAATGACTCATTTTTCGTGAGTTCTATTTGTGTTTTAGTATCACTAAGAGTTAATTGTTTTGTATCCCATCTAAACCCATTGTCTAACTCTATGTACCTTGATGTTTCCAACTCATCATCTAACTCTATGCATAAATCATATAAAACTTTTAACATCTCTTTGGTATTTAACGGCTTTTGAACAAAATTTGAAATACCAATCTTGATAAGATCTATAAAGTATTCAGTTTCATTGTGAACTGATATTACAATAATCTTTTGAGATTTATTTAATTGCATCAGCTCTTTACTCAAACGAATACCATTCATAATGGGCATTTGAATATCGCTTAAAACTATATCAAAGGAATCATCGGTTTTGCTAAGATTTGTACTATATAAAGCTAACGCCTCTTCTCCATTCTCAGCAATAACAACATCTTTAAAGAAATTTTCTAAAAACTCTGTAGTTTCCTCTCTAATGGTTTTGTCATCTTCTACATAAAGTAAAGTGTATTTTTGTGATGTTGAGTGAAGTATTTTAGGTGTTATTTTCATTTTAGAGTGCTTTTTAATAGCTTTATGCCTCTATAGTATCCAACATCCCATCTATAACATCTTCTAAAATCTCATAATCATATCCAGCATCTCTTGCTTTTCTTAGACCAAAGTTTATAGATTGGTCTGAAAGAGGTTTATTTATAGGTGCGATAGTTTTTATGATGTTTAATGCAGTTGAGTACTCTCTTACCTCTTCTGGTGCAGCTGCTGGGTTATCAGCATACTTGATCATTTCTACGAACTCTTTATCAAAGCCCCAATGTTCAAATACTTCAGCTGTTACTTCAGAAGTTGTGACATCTACATAAGTTTTTTCTACTTGAGCGACATTGTTAGTCATATCTATTTCAGATTGAAAACTCACATCTTCATCTTCTTGAATAACATCACTTGAAATGAGAATCTTTCCCGTCTCTTGTAAAAACGCCGCAAGGTAGAGTTTGTCCGCTTTGTTTTTATCCACTTTTCTATACCAATTCAGAATCAACTTCGCCTGTTTGGCAGAAACTTCTGCAAAATCATCACTTGTAATACCATAAGGCTTCATGTCTACATTTAGAAGTTTACGAACAGAGTTTCCTAGTGCGATAGAGCGTGTCATGCTCATACCAAATAGACTAACAGCTTGAGCAACATTACGAATCTCTTTTCCAAAACCATAAAGTGGAGAGTTTGCTATTTTTAAAAGGTTCGCAACGATCATGGGATCACCCTCTATTACCTTTGCCAAATCTTGTATGCCAGACTCTTCATCCGCATAAACCCTATTTATATCCATAATTGTTTTTGAGAGTGGTGGGAGAGACTTTATACTGTCAATTATTGAGCTTTTCATTCTAGACCTTTAGATATTTTTATTTTTAATTATACACTATTTAATGACAATCTCTTAATGTTTTAGTAGGGTTTTGGATATATTCGTATCCACTATAAACAGTAAACGCGCCATAAAGGATAACAGCGACGCAAGAGAGACTCATCATCATATTTCTAAAACTCGTAGCAGAAGCCATAGAAGTCAAAAAACCAATGCCAAACATCGCGGGAATAGTGCTTAAACCAAATATAGCCATAACAAGTGCTCCATAGAGTGGATCTGCCGTACTTGCCGCAGTAATGGCAAAAAAGTAGACAAAACCGCAAGGGAGTAGTCCATTG
>JAYEHI010000241.1:0-1533 GCA_034659455.1 Campylobacterota bacterium
GTGGCATTTAATCAAGAAGTTTTAGAAGAGATAGGGTATGTAACAATCGTATCGATACAAAACGAAGAAGCTGCTGCTAAAATAGAAGATATCACTTCTCAAATGCACACAAATGTACTCGAGCTAGAAGGCTTAATGAAAGGTTTTAATGTGGAGATTAAAGAGGAAGTTGTAACAAATAATAAAAATCAAGAAAATGATGTTTCGTTTGATTTAGATGGGGATGATGATTTTATTATGTTTGACTAACCCTTTACTTGGAGAGATTCCCCAAACTCTTAGCCCCTAGTAAAAACAGTATCCCAAACGAAACTAAAAATGCAGTCAGATAGAGTGTGGTGTTATAGTTTCCATACCTCTCAAAGAGGTAGACACTATAAAGAGGTGCCAAGACTTGTCCTATCCCATAAGCCGATGTCATGGCTCCCATGAAAATGACGGGATTTTTTCCCTGCGAGTTTGCCTCCATAGTGCATAAAAAGGGCGACATGGGCTATGAAAGTAGTTCCATAGAGCGCTCCACTGAGAAGGTTTAGCATCACATCGTTTGTAAACGCCGGAATCAAAATACCTACTATCTGAAGTATAAACGCCATGATGATGGTGTTTATACTTCCATACACTCTTGCTATCTTCATCCAAAGTATGGCTGAGGGAACGCCAGCTACTCCAACGACTAGCCAGCCAAGATTGCCATAGCCTGAGAGACCCTCTAGTGAGTTTATGATGTCAGGAAAAAAGGTAGCCTGAACAACAAAACCAACTCCTGCTGTAAAGTAAGCGAGAATGAGAAGGATGACATAAGAAGTAAACATAGACCTTGATGCCTTATGCTTTTGTGCATCTGCTCTGAGTGCCTTCTCAAACGAGAGCATATACACAGCATAACTCCCTATGAAAAGAGCAAAAAGGCCAAGAACTATCCAAGCATACTCCCAGTTGGCGTTTAGGAGTACATAACGGCTTATAAGCTCACTCACGACTATGCCAATCCCTATACCGCTAAAGTGGATGCCCATAGCCTTTGTTTTATCTTCGTGACCTAGTTTTATCATAACGATGGCACTTCCCACTAAAAAAGTTAGTGCACTTCCAAAACCTGCAAGAGTTCGAGAGACGAACCATACATCTTCGTTGGTAGTTACAGCTAAACTTAGAGTAGTGACTACACTTAAAAATACACCAAGTCTAAAGAGCTTCACTTTGGCATTTATATCGGTGATAAATATAGTCAAAATCGCACCACTAAGATAACCCATAAAGTTAAAAGAGGCGAAGAGTCCAGCACTCTCAACTGTTAAAAACTCCTCTAGGAGTCTGTCGGATTCATAGCCAATCAACCTGTCTAAAACCCACCTCAAGAAGTGTAAAAAACAAGCTTCCTAAATATCAATTGTAAATTTTGTATAAATAGTCAATCCTGAAAAACCAACTTTTACTAAAATATCCTAAAATAATTTCACTTATTATTTAGCAAACAGATTTTTCATCAAGAATAAATATTGAAGGAGTAGGATACTTTTTTGTATTTCT
>JAYEHI010000242.1:0-1529 GCA_034659455.1 Campylobacterota bacterium
AGGAGTCGGTTTTGGCACTACCTTTTTAGGGACTATTGTTTTCTTTATCACCTTTTTTTTGATAGGCTTTTTCTTCTTAACTATTTTCTTTTTCTTCGGTTTTGGTTTAGGCTTCTTCACCTTTGGAGGAGTCGGTTTTTTTACCTCTACCTTAGGCTCTACTAACTTTATATTGACACTTGAGTTCGTTTTTTTGAAGCTCTTTTTCTCATTTTTTTCTGGCATACCAAAGGGAACAAACACGATAGCACTCAGTATCGCTAGATAGACAACAATTCTAATCAACTTCTTCCCCTGTTAAATGATTTTGAAATTATAGCAGTTTAGAACAAATCGCAACTAAACATCCATAATTAAGTCTTATAGCTGTGTAATGGATAGTTCCGTATATATTCCCATCGGGACGATGGGAACAAGAAGGCGATGGGAATGAGAGAGAAAAAACTACAGTGAAAAAGGCACCATCAGTGTAAAAGAGATATCTCTACCCATTCCAAGTGAGTACCCTTTGTAAGTATCAAGGAAGTCTCTATACTCAGTGTTAAAGAGGTTGGTTACTTTTATAGCAAACTTTGCGTTCTCTTTACCCATCTTTATATCAGCACTGTAGCCTGCTCCCCAGAGTGTATATGCCTTTGTATCGGCTGTTCCAAATGGCTTGTCGTTGTACTGAGAAAATGGTTCATGCGCTCCAGCTACATTTTGTGCGGCTACATATTTCATATCGATTGAAAACTTTGAAGGACCAGCATATTGATGAATCGCAAGTTTAAGATTATTTGCTGGCATCATAGTAAGCTGAGAGCCATTTGTTGTATCTCTTCCTTTTATAAGTTCTAGCGCTCCCTCTATGTTTGTCGAGTCAGTTACAAAACTATCTGCACTCAGCTCAAGCCCCTGCATAGTTGCATCTGTCTGTCTATTTTGCATCTCGTTAAGTTTTATCTCATTAGGTGTTCCAGGATTGAGAGTTCGGATGTTTCCAGTATTTGCAAGGTAAATATAGTCACTAATGTTTGTATGGTACACACTTAAAGATGCTTTTGTTTTTTTGTCTTTATAGCGTATTGATATATCAGCACCTAGAGTGTTTTCAGCGTTTAACTCTGGGTTTCCAAGTTGAAATGCTTGAACACCACCATGTACACCCCCGGCATAGAGTTCAAAGATACTTGGTGCTCTAAAACCTTTTGCAAGATTTCCTGCCACGTTCCAGTTTGAAGCGACTCTATAGGTGGCTCCTAGAGAACCACTGAATCCAGAAAAATCTTTACTATTGTTCGTAGTGTCAAAGATTCCGTTGTTTACAAAGTAAGCATTGTTTCCATCAAGGGGTGCTTTGACACTCTTTTGATCATATCTTAGACCCACTTGCACTATCCATGCATCATAATCAGCCTCCTCAAAGAGGTATAAAGATACACCCTCTTCATCTGCGCTTGGTGCAAGTTTTCCTTGATTAAGAGTCTGCTCTTTACTAAAGCCCTCAAACCCTATCTCACCCTCAAACTCTCCTATTTGTGGATGCT
>JAYEHI010000243.1:0-1524 GCA_034659455.1 Campylobacterota bacterium
GTCTTCCATATTTTAGATTTACATCGTAGTAATCGTTTATGTTATCAAGTCCTACTACTTCATCACCTCGTTCAAGAAGTTTTTTTGCTAAGTGGAAGCCTATGAAGCCGGCTGTTCCTGTTACTAGAATTTTCATGTTAATTCCTCTAAGTCTTCTTTAACTAACTCTTCAAGTTCTTTTGTCGTTGGCAGTACTATCTTGTATTTTGAAACAAAAAGATTTTCATCAAGTCCTGCTGTTGCATACTCTGCTTTGACATTGTTTTTTTCAGTGCAGAGTATGATTCCTATTGGTGGGTTATCGCCTTGCATGGAGATTTCATTTTTATAGTAGTTAAGATAAAAATTCATCTGTCCTACATCTGCATAACTAAAAGCTCTCACTTTAAGGTCCACTAAAATATGGCATTTAAGAACCCTATGATAAAAAACCAAATCAACTCTGTCGTGTTCATTTTCTATAGAGATTCTTTTTTGTCTCGCTTCAAAACAAAAACCAGTGCCTAGTTCTAGTAAGAAATCTTCTATATGATGAAGTATTGCGCTTTCCAAATCATTTTCGCTATAACTTTCTTTGGTTTGAAGTCCTGTAAATTCCAAAATATATGGCTCTTTGATAATCGAAGTTGGATCGAAAACTTCTTTTTTGTTTTCTAGTGATTGAAGTAAGCTCTTTTTATCTACCGATAATCCAACTCTTTCATATAAGAGCGATTCTACTTGCCTTTTGAGTTCTCTTACACTCCAATTTCCTTTGATAGTTTCCACTTCATAAAATGTTCTTTTGAGTTCATCATCTATCTTTATAAGCTCTATAAAGTGACTAAAACTACAAGTTCGTAAAAGCTTATTTGTTGGTATATACAAAGATTGGTCAGACACTGTCTGGCTTTTTTGTCCAACAAGTTTAAATTTGCCAGACACTGTTTGGCTAATCTGAGGATATATTAAATAAAATTGCCTAAAAGACTTAAGATTACTTTTCGACATCCCTTTGATATGCGATAACTTTTTAGCCATATTTTCTATTAGCTTACTTCCATATGTAGCTCTATCACTTCCATTTTGCTCATACTCTACGATGTAGTGTCCTATGACAAAGTTTCTCAATGTAAGATTTACACTTACTCTTTGCAAAGCTCTTGTTTGAAATGTTTGATGCACAGTATCAATAGTTGAGATAAGGTTTGGAAGTGTCATTTATAATTTATCCTTAACTATCACTATTAAAAATATCACGAGTATAGACTTTTTCTTTTACATCAGTTAAGTTTTCACTGAGTCTATTTGCCACTATCACATCTGCTATAGCTTTGAACTCTTCTAGGTCTTTGATAACCTTAGAGTGAAAGAACTCATCTTCTTGCATCACTGGTTCGTAGATGACTACTTCTACGCCTGTTACTAGTATCATTTAATTATTTCCTAACTTTTTTATAATTTCTAAAGAGTTTATATCCATCTTCGATACCGCAAACCATTTTTTACCAAGATCTTTTAAGCTAGCTCCAAAATGATACACTT
>JAYEHI010000244.1:0-1522 GCA_034659455.1 Campylobacterota bacterium
TTATACCTTCAACTTCTTTAAAGTACTCATCAAAAGCTTTTATCTCATCACTATCTAAAACTTCAAAGCTCACACTACTCTCATCAAATGTAAGAGCATCAATAAGAATATCGTTACGCTCAGCGAAGTGTTTTATGCTCGCAGCTATAGATTTTATACGTGACTTTGTAGCCTCCTCAGTTTTAACACCAAGAAGCATATGAAGTCCACCTTGCAGATCAAGACCTAAAGTTACTTTTTTTCCCGCTTCACTCTGAGTGAGTGAAGGAAGGGAAAAAGCCACTCCGAAGATTATCGCTAGCGCGAAGAGACCTATGCGATAATTAAGCTTCATCCTCGTACTTCTTCGCTACAGCGTCTTTAGTGATTTTTGCTACAGTATCATCATTAAGTTTGATACTGAGGAACTTCTCTTCAACTTTATGAACAACAGCGATAAAACCACCATTTGTGATAACTTTATCCCCTTTTTTAAGAGCCTCTATCATCTCTTGTTTAGCTTTAGCCTCTTTTTGTTGTGGACGAATAATCACAAAATACATAATCGCGATTAAAAAAATAAATGGTAATAGTTGAGAGATAATTTCCATGCTCTAACTTCCTTTGTGTAATAAAATTGCCGCGATTATACAAAAACTATACTAATACTCCTATAAATTGTGTACAATTTGAGTATGAAAAAACTTACACAAACGATTTTACTTGGGATTTTAACTGCTCTACTCTTTAGTTCGTTTATCTACCTAGAACATTACGGAATAACAAATAAGCTAGTTAACACCCTCACCGGACTAGGCTCCTTAGCACTCTTTTTGTATATTCCTAAGCGCTCTATTTTAGTTGCAGGGTTTACTATAGGGCTACTCTGGTTTTACTGGATAGGGTACAGTTTCGAGTACCAAGGTGTTGGCTATATGACGCCTATCATCACTTTTGCTTTTGGAGTCATTTATCTGCTGTTCTTTTTGCCTCTATACTTCACAAACAAGGCATATATAAGAGCACTACTGCTTTTTGGACTCAGTTTTGTTGAACCTTTTGATTGGAACTGGTTACAGATTGAGCTACTTTTTGTAGATAGCTATATTGGTGTTTACAAGTATCAACTCGCATTTACTTTAGTCGCTCTCTCGTCTATACAACTTTTACAAAAGCCTTACAGATTTGTGCCTCTACTTCTTTTAATAGTTTCATTTAATTATGGCTATCCTGTACAAGATAAAGCACCCTTGAAAATAAAACTAGTTCAGACCGATGTAAAACAAGAGTACAAATGGACAAGAGAGGCCCTTCATCCAACAGTAGATATGATATTTAAGGAGATTGCAAACGCCACCAAAGATGGATACGACTTGGTTGTCCTTCCAGAGTCTGTTTTCCCACTCTACATGAATCAAAACCGAGAGCTTATAGAGAGAATCAAATATGCTTCAGAAGATATATCTATCATCGTTGGTGCACTTCTTAGAGAAGATATGAAGAGTTACAATGTCACTTACCTTTTTCAAAACCGAGAGTATTT
>JAYEHI010000245.1:0-7714 GCA_034659455.1 Campylobacterota bacterium
TATGAAAAAAATCTACGATATCCGAATCATCAGTAAAATCAAGAAGTGCCCTGTAGGCTTGATAAACAGTGCATGCTTTGAGTTCAATAACTTCACACCCTTCTATTGTAAAAGTCTTACACTTCATCGGTACAAAACTTAAAACACCATAGAGTTCTCCTCTTTTTGAAAGGGCCTCTATCTCGTAAGAAGATTCTGATGTTTGTGTATAAAGTCTCTTTTTGAGGGGAGTATTCAAACTGTTTTTCTTGATATCTTCACTTAGAGCACCAACATCCCAATAACCACCTTCATCTCCACCAGCAAAACCACCCATATAAAATACCTTTTTTAAATTAGAAAGTTATTATACTAAAATTATTGCGAGCTATTTCCAAAAGAGAGAAAAGAAGATTTATGATAAATGAACTAAATAAATATTAAAATATAGAGGGAGTAACGAAGCATAAGCTTCGTTATTTAAAAGAATTAAACTGGTTTAACAGTAATTCCGTATTTGTCTTCAGCAGTTGTACGCTCTTCTAAAGCATACCCTTCGATTTCATTAAAGTTAAGGTATTTGTATACTGCGTCTTCTTTACCAGCAAGCTTAGCAGGAACAACATCCATATACTCCTCGGCAGTTGGAATACGACCAAGTTTAGCACATAAAGCAGCAAGCTCAGCAGAACCAAGATAAACCTGAGTACCTTTACCTAGACGGTTGTTAAAGTTACGAGTTGAAGTTGAGAATACTGTTGAGTTTTCACGAGCTGACGCTTGATTACCCATACATAAAGAACATCCTGGAACTTCAGTTTGCGCTGAAATAGCGTTATAAACTTCATAGTAACCTTCGTTAATAAGTTGTTGCTCATCCATTTTAGTTGGTGGAACAATCCAGAATTTCTCAACATTGTGACCAGACTCGCCTCTCATAACTTCACCAGCTGCGCGGTAGTGACCGATGTTTGTCATACAAGAACCTAAGAATACTTCATCAAGTGGCGTTCCAGCTACTTCTGAAAGAAGTTTAACGTTATCTGGATCATTTGGACAAGCAAGAATTGGCTCTGTAATAGTGTTGAGATCGATTTCGATTACCGCTGCGTACTCTGCGTCAGCGTCTGGTTTCATAAGTGTAGGATTAGCTAACCAATCTTCCATTTTACCAATACGACGCTCTAAAGTCGTAGCGTCAGAGTAACCATCTGTAACCATAGCTTTAAGTAGAGTAACATTTGACTTAATGTACTCAACAACTGGTGCTTCGTTTAAAAGAACTGTACACGCAGCGGCAGAACGCTCAGCAGACGCGTCAGAAAGTTCAAACGCTTGCTCAGCTTTAAGATCAGGAAGACCTTCGATCTCTAAAATACGTCCAGCAAATACATTGATTTTACCCTCTTTAGGAACTGTTAAGTGCCCTTGTTGAATAGCAACGTAAGGAATAGCGTTTACAAGGTCGCGAAGAGTGATACCTGGTTGCATTTCACCGCTGAATTTAACAAGAACAGACTCTGGCATACTTAAAGGCATAGAACCAGTAACACCAGCAAATGCAACAGCACCAGATCCAGCTGGAAAAGAGATACCAAGTGGGAAACGAGTATGACTATCTGCACCAGTACCAACAGTATCTGGAAGAACCATTCTGTTTAACCATGAGTGGATAACACCATCACCTGGGCGAAGTGCAACACCAGAACGGTTAGAGATAAACGCTGGTAAGTTAGCGTGCATTTCAGCATCACTTGGTTTTGGATATGCTGCAGTATGACAGAAAGTTTGAAGTACTAAGTCAGCATTGAAACCAAGTGCTGCAAGCTCTTTAATCTCATCACGAGTCATAGGACCAGTTGTATCTTGACTCCCTACAGTATTCATCTCTGGCTCACAGTACATACCTGGACGAACACCAGTAAGACCTGAAGCTTTACCTACCATTTTTTGAGCAAGAGTGTAACCTTTACCTGTATCAGCTGGTTGTTCAGCTGTTAAAAATAGATCAGATGTGCCCATACCTAGAACAGCACGAGCTTTAGAAGTAAGACCACGTCCAACGATTAATGGAACACGACCACCAGCTTGTACTTCATCAGTGATAGTATTAGGGTTTAGTTTGAATGTAGCAACAGTTTTACCGTTGATTTTCGCTTCACCTTTGTAAGGAAGAAGAGTTAAAACATCACCAGTCTCCATACCAGAAACATCCATTTCTAATGGAAGAGCACCTGAATCTTCACAAGTAGCGAAGAAGATTGGAGCGATAGTATTACCGATAACAACACCACCAGTACGTTTGTTTGGAACACCTGGAATATCTACACCCATGTGCCATTGAACAGAGTTAACACCTGATTTTCTTGAAGATCCAGTACCAACAACATCACCAACGTAAGCGATAGGGTTACCTTTTGCTTTAAGTTCCGCAAGTTTTTCTAATGGGTTTTCCATTCTGTTAATAAGAAGTGAATTAGCATGTAAAGGGATATCTGAACGAGTAAACGCTTCAGATGCTGGAGATAAATCATCAGTATTTGTTTCACCTGGAACTTTGTAAACTGTTACAGTAATCTCTTCAGCAATAGCTGGCTTGTGAGTAAACCACTCACCATTTGCCCATGAAGTAAGAACTTTAGTAGCAGCTGCATTTCCCTCTTTATGAAGTTTTTCAACATCGTTAAACGCATCGTAAACTAAAAGTGTTTTGCTCAGTGCTTCAACAGCAGCGTCAACTACTTCAGAGCTTGAAGAAGCTAAAGCATTAACCATAGGAAGAACATTGAATCCACCTAGCATCATACCAAGCATCTCAACTGCTCTTTTAGCAGATATAGCGTCAACAGTAATGTTCTCAGCAGCTATTTCATTTAAAAATGCAGCTTTCACTTGTGCTGCATCATCAACACCTGGTGCTACACGATTTGTAAGTAAGTCAAGTAGCTCATCTGTACACTCCGTTTTAACCAACTCGATTAAGTCAGCTGTTTGTGAAGCTGAAAGTGCTAAAGCTGGTACACCAAGTGCCTCACGTTCTGCAACGTGTGCTTTGTATTCTTCTAAAAATGCCATAGATTTTCCTGTAATATTTAAATTTTGGTTATTATATCCAAAGATTCAACATCATTTTTAATGATGTTACAATAGTAAACACAATAATCAAAAAATAGATTTATAGTGTGTATAAAGGTAACATGCACACTCTGCCTTTATTACAAGATTTCTCTTATCCCCTTAGCATTTGGAGCAGAGAGCACACCTTCATTCTCCAACTGTTCTATCACTCTTGCTGAACGGTTATAACCTATTTGTAATTTTCTCTGAAGGTATGAGATAGATGTTTTTTTGTCGCTTAAAACAACATTTTTTGCTTCTTCGTAAAGTTCATCTAGCTCTTCATATGATTCATTTGAAGCAGCCGCTGATGAAGACGCACTCTCTTCTAGTAAAAAACTCTTATCGTAATTTGGTTCTCGTTGAGACTTAATAAACTCCACTATGCTTTCTATCTCTTGTTCTGTAGCCCATGGAGCGTGAAGACGAACAAGTGCTGGAGAGCCAGGAGGGGTAAAAAGCATATCACCACGACCCAGTAGCGACTCTGCACCCATCTGGTCTAAAATAATCTTAGAGTCTACCTTTTGCCCTACTCTATAAGATATACGAGAAGGAAGGTTTGCTTTGATAAGACCAGTCACAACATCTACCGAAGGACGCTGTGTTGCGACTATGAGGTGAATACCGCAAGCACGAGATTTTTGTGCAAGTCTCGCTATGGAAACCTCCACATCTTTACCGCTTGTCATCATTAAATCCGCTAACTCATCTATAACAACAACTATAAAAGGAAAGTGCTCTCCACCCTCTTTATCTACTTTTTCATTATAGTTTTCTATGTTTTTTGTTCTTGTCTCAGCCATAAGCTCATAACGGCGCTCCATCTCAGCAACCATGTTATTTAGTGCCGCTATTGCCTGCTTAGGCTTAGTGATAACTGGGGTAAGAAGATGTGGAATATCATTATATGTTGAGAACTCAAGCATTTTAGGATCTATCATAAGTAAACGTAACTGATCAGGAGAGTTTTTATAAAGTAGAGAGATAATCATGGCATTTATACCTACACTCTTACCACTTCCCGTAGTTCCAGCGATAAGAAGATGTGGAAGTTTTTTTAGGTCTGTAACAAAAGGTTTTCCAACTATATCTTTTCCTAACGCCATTGTAAGAGGAGAGGAGGAGTCTTTAAAGAGTTTATCATCTAAAATCTCACGTAAGTAGATAGTATCAACTGTTTCGTTTGGTATCTCTATACCTACAACATCTTTTCCAGGGATGGGAGCTTGTATACGTATAGTCTCAGCCGAGAGAGCCATTGCCAAGTCATCTTGAAGGTTTAGTATCTTACTTACTTTTACATTTGCGGCTGGTTTAAACTCAAAAGTCGAAACAACAGGACCAGCATAAGTACGTACTACATCGCCATCTATTTTAAAATGTGCTAGTTTTTCTATAAGATAACGAATCTTATCATCTAGTTCGCTCTCATCGACATTTTTAATAGTTGATTTGGATTTTTGTAAAAAATCTACAGAAGGGAGCGTAAAGTTCTTAGGCTTAGCTACTACACCCTTTTCTATAGTCGCTAAAAGTTTCGCATTCTCTTCGAGTTCTTCAACAACGACGGCGTTCTTCTGCTCTTTAACCTCTTCAACAATGTCAAGAATGTTTTTAGTTTTTCCCTCTTTTGTAGAACTTTTTTTCTTTCTTTTATAAGCTGGTTTATCTATCTCTAAAGTCTCTTCAGATTCCTCTAGAACTTCTGGAGTTTGGACCACGACATTTGCCTCTTCTAGCTCTTTTTGTATCTCTATAGTCTCCTCTAGAGTGCAAACGGCTTCTTCTTCTATTTCAGCCACCTCTTCTTTGACTTCTTCATCTTTCTCAAAACTAATACTTGATGTTTTCTTGCTAATAGAGCCATAAATGGTGTTTACTATCTCAGAAGCGCTTTTGTCTAGTACTATAACCACGCTAACAAGAGTTATTATAAGCCAAAATATCCACAGACCAAAAAGCCCAATATAAGGACTCAAAAAGTCCACAAAGTCAGCACCAAACTTTCCTCGTAACTCATTTTCTACTAAAAGACCTTGCGCCAGCAAAAGAGAAAAAAGAATCAAAAAAGAGGCGATTGCCAACTCCGCTTTTCGAAAATCAAAACATAGATGTTTAAACGTAAGATAGAGAGGTAAAAGAAGTAAAAAAAGATACACATAAGAGATGTAACCAAAGTAGAGATGGTTGTAATAAGCAAAAATAGCCCCATAACTCCCCATAAGCTCACTGTCTCCAAGCAGAGTCGAGAAACCAAGATAAACTAAAACACCAACAATTACAATAAAAAGAGTATCTTTCAAATCAATAAATCCATATATGAAAATTTAAAAGAAGTATAGCCAAAAACGTTCCATAAAAAATTTATTTGGCATTTTGCAATAAAAAAATCACATTTTATAGGTAGTTTACAAGACTAAGCTGTGAAACTTTACCTACTGTCGAGAGCATCGCCTCATAGTTCATAGTCAACTGCGAGAGTCTCATTGCCGACTCAGCCAGATCTGTATCGATTACAGACGAGCGCAGAGTAGTTGTACTAATTTCAAGTAATCCAACCCTCTCCATAGAGTTTGTCAGTGCATTTGACTGAGCACCTACTATCGCATGCACTCTATTTGTATGATCCATTACGTCATCTAGCATTGCTAACGCATTTTCCATACCTAAGTTTCTTACGTCGTCAGAGTCTGCATTAGGGTGAAAACTATAGTTTTTAACTGCAGATATAACTTCATCAATCGTTTTAAAGAAGTCCGTCTTAGCATCACGAATGGTTAAAGCATTGTTTACATTAAACCTCATTACAGAAGCTCCATCCGTCACTTCGCCAGAGGCATTCGTAGTAAATCCATTACTATTAGCGTCATAGAGCGACATTGTCACCTTAGTGTTTGAACTTGTCAAATCTTTAAACTCTATTTTTCCATCATAGGAGAGAAAAGTGCTTGCATTATTGTTAGAGAGTTTTACTGCCGAGTCATACTCTGTATCAGAACCTGGGGAGCTTGAAGGGAGTTGATTTGTTGCGACCATATTGACCACATCCATAAGTTGTTGATATGTCATCTCATCAGCATCTACATTTATTCTAGCTAAGTCCATGTTATATATATTGTATGTAGTATCAGGAGTCCCATCAAAGTCTGTATCCAAGGAGAAAGTGGAGCCTCCATTTGCCTCTGACTTTAAGTCTATTACCGCATTATACGAAGATCCATTTATGCCAGTACCTACAAGTTTCAAAGAGGTCCCGTCTAAAGTTCCTGAGTTTGTTTGAGAGAGATCTGCAACCTCAGATAGTTTTGTTGAAGCAGTTGCAAACTCATTTGTATCTTTGAGTATCTGTGGAGCAGTTGAAGAGAGAGTAGAGCCATTTACAGTAAACTCGGCTCTATCATAGACTGCAGCATGGATGGAGGTAGCTACATCTCCTCCAACACCACCACCCTGTGAAGACGTCATATTTGATTTGACAAACTCTTTGATGAAGAGACCTGGAGTAGCAACAACCTTGTCAAAGTCTGTCTCACCAGAATCAAGATCGTCTATGTTTGTCACATCTGCAGCACCGGTGTTAGCAAAGTCAACTGCCCCAACCATATGGAAGTCTAATTTACTAGAGCCCTTTATTTTATCTTCTACGACTATCTGTCCAGAGCTGTTCATAGAGATATTTACTACACTAATATTGCCCGTATTTCCATATGCTGTACCGATTTTTGATAATAAATCTTCAACTCTATCTTCATCTTT
Organism: Campylobacterota bacterium; assembly: GCA_034659455.1. Classification (GTDB taxonomy): domain Bacteria; phylum Campylobacterota; class Campylobacteria; order Campylobacterales; family Sulfurimonadaceae; genus Sulfurimonas. The sequence continues at coordinate 6,856 of JAYEHI010000245.1, forward strand.
CATAACTATTTTTTCTTTAAATGCTGTACCATTACTTGAGGTTCCACGCACATAAAAATAGTGTTTGTCATTCGGGTCGATTATGTTATCGGTATCACCCATCAACTCCCTTATCGGACTACTTGCCGATAGAGATTTCACATCCTCCGTGGTAGATACTTGAAACTCTGGATACTCTTCAAGAATATTACGATTTACGACATTTGTAGTTATCTCTCGTGGAACACCACTCTCTTCACCTAGAAAAAACTCTGCTCCCGTTAAGTTATACTGCTGCTTGTTATTTGAACCCAAAAGAGCATTTCTTCCGACATCGTTTCCATGATAAACACCATCCTCAGAGATAGGCTTAGTATCCACTGCCGAGCCTGAAAAGAGAAACTGTCCATTTATCGATGTGTTGGCAAGATTCATCAAGTTCTCTTTAATGCCTTCTAGCTCTGTAGCTATTGCATCTGTAGAGCTCTCATCATTAACATCACTAGAGGCTTGTATAACTAAAGTTCTCATTCTGTTCATTGTATCATTAAACTGATTTAAAACGATATCTGTTTGATTAGATATTTTATAACCATTCTCAGTACTTTTTTGAATCTGTCCTAGTGTCGTAAGCTCATTATCAAGTCGCATTGTTTCAGAGAAAACCGCAACATCATCGCTTGCATACTGTATCGTTAAGCCAGAAGCAATCTGTTTATTTACATCAAAAAGCTCTTTATTAAGTTTAGAGTTATTTGCTCCAAATATATTGTTATAGTACATACTCTGAGTAACTCTCATAACATGCCTCCGTAAATAAATTGTATATATTCTATCATTTTATTACTAAAATCTCTTAGCAATAAAAGTTCCATACTAA
>JAYEHI010000246.1:0-7714 GCA_034659455.1 Campylobacterota bacterium
CGTGTCACGAGGTTGTTCTTCGTGGTAGAAACATTGACGTGGCTAAAGGAAAAGCTCTTGATATGTCTCAAGCTGCAAACGCAGCGAGAGAGCATACGGTTGTTAGGGCAGCTAGTGGACCAGAGGATATTGCTGGTAGTAAAATTGTTGTAATTACAGCAGGTGCTCCAAGAACACCAGGTATGAGTAGAGACGATCTTCTAACGAAAAACGCTGAAATCGTGAAAAACTACGCTCTTGAGATTAAAGAGTACGCTCCAAACGCGATAGTTATTGTTGTCAGCAATCCTTTAGACGTTATGACTTACGTTGCTCATAAGTATACAGGCTTTCCAAGAGAGAGAATCCTCGGAATGGCGGGAATACTCGACGCTGCGAGAATGGCGCACTTTATTTATGAAAAACTTGGCTATGGAGCAGGGCAGATTCGTGCTACTGTTATGGGTGGTCATGGTGATACCATGGTTCCTCTTCCTAAGTTTACAACTATCGCAGGTGTACCGATTGATGACCTACTTGATTCAGAAGAGATTGGCGAAATAGTTAAAAAGACTAGAAATGGTGGTGCTCAGATCGTTAACTTACTAGGTGACGGTTCTGCTTATTATGCTCCTGCTAAATCAACAGCTGTTATGGTTGATGCTATACTTAAGGACACTAAACAGATTCACTCATGTGCAGTTATGCTTAAAGGTGAGTATGGATATAGTGATATGGTAAGTGGTGTACCTGTAATGATTGGTGATGGCGGTGCTGAACAAGTAATAGAGATGACTCTTAAAACTCTACAGAGGACTAGATTTAAAAACTCTGTTGCCTCAGTTAAAGAGATGGTAGATGTGTTGTATGGAAATGGTTTTTTTGACGACTGCAAAACAGATAAAAAAAGTGGAAAGAAATAATGAAGAGTAGAAAAGTAGGTATAGTAGGAGCAGGAGCTGTAGGTGCTACAGCTGCATATACATTAGCAATGATGGGAACATGTCATGAGATTATTCTTTTTGACATTGCCGAAGGCGTTGCTAAAGGTAAAGCTATAGATATGGCTCAAGCATCATACTATTCATCACAAGGAACTATTATAACTGCAGCCCAAGATGCTAGCGATATAAAAGATTGTGACATTGTTGTTGTTACTGCAGGTGTGCCTCGTAAAGGCGATATGACTAGAGCGGACCTTCTTATGATAAACGCAAAGATTACGAAGCAGGTAGTTGAAAACATTAAAGAGAACTCTCCTGATGCTATCATTCTTTGTGTTTCAAATCCTTTAGATGTTATGACATATGTTACTAAGCAGATTACAGGTTGGGATAACAACAGAATTATTGGTTTAGCAGGTGCACTTGATGGTTCTCGTATGGCTTACCAGATTCAAAAGCTTACAGGGTATGCATCAAACCAAACTGGATCTTTAGTTATTGGTGATCATGGTGAAAATATGATCCCTTTACCTCAAAAAGTATCTGTTGGCGATATTCCACTTACTGAATTAGTTTCTAAAGAAGATATGGAAGGAATCATTGAGCGTACCAAGTTTGGGGGAGCTGAGATAGTTAAACATCTTGGAACTTCTGGATATTATGGACCAGGACGTGCAATAGCACATATGGTTGAAGCTATTTTAAATGACTCTAAGGCAATCGTTTCGTGCTGTACAATTTTAGATGGTGAGTATGGTTACAAAGATGTAGCTGTTGGTGTTCCTATTGTTCTTGGTGCAAATGGTGTTGAAAAGATTATTGAACTAGAGTTAGATGATGAAACAAAAGAGAAGTTTGCAGTTTCAGTTGCCTCTATAGAAGATGGTATTAATATATTAAAAGAGAACAACTTTTTTAACTAAAAGTTGAAATAATTGGAGGTTACAATGAGAGAGATAGCTTATGAAGAGATAGTAAAAAATATTAGAGATATTATTATCTACTCAGCTTCAAATCTTCCTGAAGATGCTTTAAAAGCAATGAAAGAGGCTTATGAGAGTGAAAAGAGTCCAGTAAGTAAAGAGGTGTTAAAACAACTTCTTGACAATGCGGATATCGCAAGTTCTGAAGCGCGTCCATTGTGTCAAGACACTGGTTTAGCGGTATTTTTTGTAAAACTTGGAGCTGACGTTAAAGTTGTTGGGGGTCTCTTAAAGGACGCTATCAACGAAGGAACGGAAAAAGGATACACTGAAGGTTATTTAAGAGCTTCTACGTGTGAGCCTTTCTCTCGTGCGAACCTTAAAGATACGGTTGGGTATAACCTTCCTGCTATCATTCACCTTGATATAGTTGAAGGCGATAAAATAGATATCGAGTACGCTGCGAAGGGTGGAGGAAGCGAAAATGTTTCTCGCGCTAGAGTATTCCCACCTGCTGCTGGGAAAGAGGGTGTGATAGAGTATGTTAAAGAGTGTATATCTGATGCAGGCGGAAACCCTTGTCCTCCACTTACTGTTGGTGTTGGTATTGGTGGTACGTTTGAGAGAGCAGTTATTAGTTCAAAACATGCACTTTTTAGAAATATCGGTTCTGTAAATGAAGATACAGAGATGGCCGAGTTAGAGAGTACTATCAAAGATGAGTTAAATAAACTTGGAATCGGTACTATGGGTATGGGTGGAACTGAGACGGTTTTAGCTGTCCATATAGAGTCTAACCCTTGTCATATCGCTTCACTACCTGTTTCTGTAAATGTACAGTGCCACAGTTCACGCCACACGCATATTACTATATAAGGAAGATATAATGAGTAAAACTTATCATTTAACAACCCCTTTAACGGAAGAGACAACAAGAGAGCTCAAATCTGGTGATATTGTATACCTAAGCGGTACAATATTCACTGCACGTGATGCTGCTCATAAAAAATTAGTTGACCTTATTGAAGCTGGAGAAGAGCTACCTTTTGATTTAGAAGGGAGTGTTATCTACTTCGTTGGGCCAACACCTCCTAAGCCAGGTGACCCAATCGGTAGTGCAGGACCAACAACTAGTTACAGAATGGACTCTTACTCTCCAACTATGCTTAAAAATGGTTCTAAAGGAATGATTGGAAAAGGTAAACGTAGCCAAGAAGTAAAAGATGCTTGTAAAGAGTATGGTGGAATCTACTTTGGTGCTACTGGTGGAGCAGGGGCTCTACTTGGAAAGCAGATCAGAAGTGCTGAAGTTATTGCATATCCAGAATTAGGCCCAGAAGCTGTTAGAAAACTTACTGTTGAGGATTTTCCTGTTACAGTTGTTAATGACACACACGGTAACGACCTGTATCAAATAGGTCGTGATCAATACGAAGTTAAATAGACTTCCAATTTAAAACAAGGAGAATAAATGAACGTACATGAGTATCAAGCAAAACAAATTTTTGCTAAGTATGGTGTTCCAACACCAAAAGGTATAATGGTAGAAAGCGTAGACGCAGCAGTAGAAGCAGCAAAAGAGTTAGGTGGTCCAGTATGGGTTGTTAAAGCTCAGATTCATGCAGGTGGTCGTGGTTTAGGTGGTGGTGTTAAACTAGCTAAATCTCTTGAAGAGGTTAGAGAACTTTCGGACGAGATTCTTGGAATGACTTTAGTAACGCATCAAACTGATGCAGCAGGTAAACTTGTACAAAAGCTTTATATTGAAGATGGTGCTGACATTAAAGATGAGTTTTACCTTTCTGTTGTTTTAGATAGAAAATTAGAAATGCCTTTAATCATGGCATCTACTGAGGGTGGAATGAACATTGAAGATGTTGCTGAAAACACTCCAGAAAAAATCATTACAATTCCTGTTGATCCAGCAGTTGGTTTTCAAGGCTTTCACGGTCGTGAGCTAGCATTTGGTCTTGGTATAACTGATAAAAATGAGCAAAAAAACATTATTAACTTTGGGAAAAAACTTTTCAAATTATATATGGAAAATGATGCTGAGATGATTGAAATCAATCCACTTGTAAGAACTGGTTCAGGCGAGTTTTTAGCACTTGATGGGAAAATGGGCTTCGATAACTCAGCTCTAGGACGTCAACCAGAGATTCTTGCTATGAGAGACTTAACAGAAGAAGATGCTGATGAAGTTGAAGCTGCTAAATACGGTCTTTCTTATGTTGCACTTGATGGTGAAATAGGTTGTATGGTAAATGGTGCTGGTCTTGCGATGGGTACTATGGATACAATTAATCACATGGGTGGTACACCTGCAAACTTCCTTGATGTTGGTGGTTCGGCTAATGCTGAAACAGTTGCAAAAGGTTTTGAGATTATTCTTAAAAACCCTAATGTAAAAGCAATTTTTGTAAATATTTTTGGTGGTATCGTTCGTTGTGATCGTATTGCTAATGGTATTATTGAAGCAACTAAGATTACAGATGTTAATGTTCCAGTTATTGTTCGTCTTGATGGAACGAATGCTCCAGAAGCTTCTGAAATTCTTAATAATGCAAATATTTCTAACTTAATTGTTGGTGATGACTTAGGTGACGGTGCTGCAAAAGCAGTTGCTGCAGCAAAAGGAGAGTAGTTAAATATGTCAATTTTAGTAAATAAAGATACAAAAATAATCGTTCAAGGTTTCACAGGAAAAGAGGGTACTTTTCATGCTGAGCAATGTATAGACTATGGAAGCCAAATTGTTGGTGGTGTAACACCAAACAAGGGTGGACAAGAACACTTAGGTAAACCAGTATTTAATACTGTTTCTGATGCTGTTAAAACAACTGGTGCAACTGTTTCTATGATTTTTGTTCCACCTGCTTTTGTTGGTGATGCTGTAATGGAAGCTGCTGAAGCTGGGATTGAACTTGCTGTTATTATTACAGAAGGTGCTCCAGTTAAAGATATGCAAATGGCGAAAGCTCATGCGACTAAACATGGTATGAAAACACTTGGGCCAAACTGTCCTGGTATCATTACCGCTGAAGAGTGTAAAATAGGAATCATGCCTGGTATGATCTTCAAAAAAGGTAACGTTGGTCTTATCTCTAAGTCTGGTACGTTGACTTATGAAGGTACTAACCAAGTTGTTCAAGAGGGTTACGGTATCACTACTGCGGTAGGTATTGGTGGAGATCCAATTATTGGTCTTTCGTACAATCAACTTCTTCCAATGTTTGAAGCTGATCCAGAGACTGAGTGTATTGTTATGATTGGTGAAATTGGTGGAGACCTTGAGATTCAAGCGGCTAAACTCATTAAAGAGCAAATCACTAAACCAGTTGTAGCGTTCATTGCTGGTCAAACTGCACCTAAAGGTAAAACTATGGGTCATGCTGGTGCAATCGTTTCAGGTTCTGCTGGAACTGCAGCTGAGAAAATGGCTGCTCTTGAAGCTGCTGGCGTTACTGTTGTTGTCTCTCCGGCAGAAATTGGAAAAGCTGTTACTAAGGCAATGGCTAAGTAATAGTGATTCAAACTGTAGAGCTTAAAGATTTAAATTGCGGTGGTTGTGCAGCTACTATAAGAACTGCACTTGATATGAAAGGTTTTACTTCTGTGAAGGTAAACCTTTTAAGTAAGCCTCATACGGTCTCGGCTGAAGTTGACAACGATGAGCATTTTGAACTTTTAAAAAATACTTTAAGAGAACATGATTACTGCTTAGCGTCTGACTAATTTTACAGTTTAAGGAGGAGGGTATTAAATCATCTCCTCCTTTTTTTTAATCATATTCTGATATTGTATAATATTAATAGGAAAAAAGTATACTAATATTAAATAATATATTATAGTTTACAAAAAAAGGCACCTCATATCTCTTTTATAAAGAGAGAAAAATTCATCCCAATAGATTTAGATGAATCAATTTTTTAAGAGCCAATAGACACCTTTAAATGACTTTTAGACTTACTTAGCTAAGCCTTGATACTTTCCCAAAAAAACTCTAAGTGCTTTTCAAACTGAGTTGATAAAGAGTCAGTAGAGTTATTGTCAAACCTCATAATTGTCACTTGAAGTCTAATGTAGAATAGGGTGGATAGATACTCATAAGATATCATCATTGGATCGCTTGAGCGAATTAATGAATTCTGCATCATGATAAAAAACCCTTCTGATAAAAGCTTAATGTTTTCATTATGAAAATCATTCATGAACTGCTCTCGTAACTCTCTGTTTTGCATAAGTTCAATCATCAACAAACGAAACATATTCTCATTATTCTTATCAAATGTAAGCATCTTATACTGCATGGTAAACTTCTGTAAAAAAGGTTTGCCTCTTAGTGCCAACTCTCTTACCTCTTCACTTGTAATTGTAAAAGGTGAGGAAAAAATGCCCTTGGCAACCTCAAGAAATATCTCCTCTTTATTTTTATAGTGATTATATATTGCACTCTCTCTTATACCTACTTCTGACGCTATTTTTCTTACACTAGCACCTCTGTATCCAAGCTCTGAGAATAGGGTAGTAGAAACCTTGAGTATCTTTTCTTTTGTACCGCTTCTTTTAGTATCTGCCTTGATTTGGGTCATTTAAGCTCCTTTCTTATTTATGAACAAGTGTTAATTCTATTTGGATTATATATGAACATCTGTTAATACTAGCTGAGTCAAAAAGAACACCTGTTCATAATGGAAATTTTAGATATGAACAAGTGTTCTTTCTCTGAAGAAACCAATATAAAGGATTGTTTGAGTAAAATTCCACAGGTACAAGAGATAGTTACTTGAGCAAATCAAGAGGAAAGTCCGAGCTGCTGTAAGACAGTGTTCCATTTAACGAATGGCCGTAGCAATACGAGGGAAAGTGCAACAGAAATATTACTTCTGCATTTATATGTAGTAAAGGTGAAAAGGTGTGTGTAAGAGACCACCAGTCTCTATAGCGATATAGAGAGCTTGAAAACCCAACATGGCAGCAAGAAACAGATGGTCAGCGTCTTACATCGCTACTGTTTCGCTAGAGACACAATGTAAGGTGTGTAGTAGATTAATAACTATAATACAAAACTCGGCTTATTTTGTACCTACCTCAAAGTTTGATATAATTCATAATAAATTTAGAGGTACACATTGAAAATTATTCTCTCAACTACATTATCATTACTTTTAATGGGATGTGCAACTCCTCATTTAGTAAATAAAAACAAATCGCTTCAAGTCTCTTTTCATGATAGAGTAATCGCTCAGGGTTCTGGGGAAGCTATTTATGAAAACAGCATTAATCTACGTAATCTCACCATTAAACAGAAAGTCTTACAGATGAAAAACAACTCTGTTTTAACTTATGAAGATGCGGTTGTCTCGACTGGATATGTATACAATTATGGAGTGAATAGGGTTGTTGGAATTATTTTTCCGGATTATTCATATGATCTTGTTGATAGAAATGGAAACATCTATTTTTTCAAACTTACTAGTTCGAGTGATGTTCAATATTTAATATTAGAAAATATTAATAAAAAAAGAATTAAAATGGTCTACGGTGTAAGCGAAAAGCTTTTTAATTCCATTCACTATTCATTACTTTACGGCACTGATGTAAACAACTCTAGCGAGTATTTCACTAAAGAAGAAAAGAAGAAAAATTCTCATTATATTAAAAGTAAATGGAATAGAAAAAACATAATTCTTGATGCTCTCATTAAAAAGATAGGTTTTAAGACTAGAGTAGGCATTTAGTTTTTTCAAGAGAATTTACATTATGTTAACCAAAATAAAGGATTATGGAAAAGATGACCGATAAAGAACAATTAATATTAGATATTCAAAATCTACTTAACACTCATGAAAATACTACACTAACTAC
>JAYEHI010000247.1:0-2679 GCA_034659455.1 Campylobacterota bacterium
ATTATATAAATATTCTCTGTATCAGATAAAGTACCACCAGAAGGTAAAAAATAACTAATAAGTTTTTTTGTAGTTTGTCACTTACAATGTCTTTTAGCATTATACCAATGTAAACACCAAATAGAGAAACTAAACCTATAGTTACACCACTTTTGAAATCTACATGTGAACTTAGAGTATGAGAGATTAAGCCAGATAGTGATGAGAAAACTACAAAAAAGAGTCCTGCGGAGATTGCTTTTTTGAGTGGTACATGTAAAAAGCCTACTAAAATTGGCACCAAGATAATGCTTCCACCTACACCTATAGTCATACTCAAAGCTCCCAAGGGAACTCCTATGCTTAATAGTACAAGATTGCTAACATCTTTTTGTTCTCTGTGCTCTTTTGTCTTAAAAAAAAGCCTCATTAGAGCAAAAATAGCAAAAGACAAAAAGATAAACTCTAATGTTGTATCACTAAAACCCGAGGCAATAAACCCACTCAGCAGTGCCCCTATAAAACCACCGCTTCCAATCACCATGACCATGGGGATATCCAGAGTTCCCTTTTTGTTATTCAAATAACTTCCATAAATAGAGCTAAAAGCCATCTGCACTACAGAGATGCCAATCGCAACTTTAGTTTCATAACCAAGCAGAAGCAATAAAGGAACTAAAATAGTTCCTCCTCCTATCCCGAAGAAACCAGATAGCAGACCAACAAAGGTACCAAGTAATGCAAGTTCAACCATATTTATCCATCTATTTTTTGGAAATTATACCATCTTAATTTTGCTTTGAGTTTCATATGAGTATAATCTAACATTATTACTTAAAGGTATCCAATGCTTCACACAATACAAACAGCCTCTGAAAACTTCTGTATACATCAGATTCGTGCTTCACATATAGTTAATGAAGGTACCTCAAAAAAGAGAACACTTATTGCTTATATAGATATAGATAGTAATGATTTAAAACAATACAGAGTTTATATCGCTTCAGACGAGGCTTTTATGCAGAGGATATCGATGCTATTTCTGGAAGAGGAAGAGAGTGATAAAGAGACTCTCATCGACATGACTTTAGAAACGGCAAATCTCATTATAGGAAGCGCGAAAGTCCTAGCTGAAGAGGAAAATAAGAACCCATACACAATCAATACCCCTCATTTTGAGAAGTTTGGAGTATTTGATTTTGAGTATGATAACGCAAAGACAATTATGATAGAAAACGATGAACTTACTATCGCGATTAAGGAATTAAATGGAACAGCAAACTAAGGGATACTCTTCTGGTAAAGAGACCCCATTTAACGAAGAAGAACTTGCATGGATGGACTACTCTGGTATCTTAGATATGGAGGTGGAGTTTGTTGCGGATTTAGGCGAGACTGAGCTATCCGTACGAGAGATTCTCAAACTTGAAAAAGGCTCCATAGTCGATCTTAAAAAGCCAGCGGGTGAATCTGTAGAGTCTTATGTCAATGGGCGTATATTAGGAAAGGGTGAGGTAATGGTGTATGAAAAAAACCTTGCTATTCGTATAAACGAAGTTCTTGACTCTTCAGCGGTTCTATACCACTTGTCTAAAGAGAGATTATGATTAAATACCTTCTACTTTTTTTACTTCCTCTCTCACTGTATGCATCAAAAATACTGAGCTACAATATATATGAGAGAACGGATCGTGCGGATGTAATGATAACTTTTGATACGCCTTTTAGTGGTGTAATCAAGCAAAGCAAAGGCAAAAACAAGATTATCATTAAACTTCAAGGTGCATCTATCGAAACATCTAAAGTGAAAAAAGTCAACTCCAACTACCTTCATTCTTTAGTTATAACCCCTCTCAAAAACCAAACGCAAATCACAGCATCTGTTTCAGAGTCTACAAAACTAATAGCTTCAAAAACATCCGACTCCTATGGCTTAAGACTGAGATTTACAAAAAAAGTTCCTATGCTCTCGCAAGCTGAGTCTATTAGAGAATCAAAAGCTGATTTATCAAGATTGCCAACAAAAAAAGATGCTGAAATGTCTACGAGCTACTATATTGTTGTCTTCATCTTAGTGGTTGGTATTATCATCCTTTTCGTATTAAGAAAGAGAATGGTTCAATCAAACCCATCATCTCCTCAAAATGCTTGGCTATTTAACAGCAGTAATAAAACATCATCTCAAGCTAAGACCTCACAAGCCACTCAAGCGATTAATCCAGAGACTATAGATAAAAACAATATGGTATCAATACGATTTCAAAAGTCAATTGATAGCACAAACAGTGTTGTTATGCTCGATTTTGCTGATGAGAGTTATTTAGTGCTTATGGGAAATAGTAATATTTTACTTGATAAATTCAAAGACAACAAACCGACTACCGAACAAGAGTTTGATACCATTCTACAAGATAGAAATAGAGAACTTGAAGATTTTCTAGGTTCTAAAGAGGATAGTCGCACTACACCAATAAAGGAACCTCTACAAGCTTACAAAGAGAGAGCGGCATCACTTCTATATAGTGATGACTCTTAACTCTCTTTACTCATGTTGTAACGATCTTTCAAAAGCTTTTTAATAACCTTAATGTGTGTCATATTGAGCTCATAGCCACTATCCATCTGTTTATTAGAATGAAAGACTTCCGTAACAGTGATGCCGTATGGGTCTTTTTTCTCACGAGTTAGTTTTCCATCATC
>JAYEHI010000247.1:2779-7663 GCA_034659455.1 Campylobacterota bacterium
ATAATTTCAAGAAGTGCTTTTTTCTTTCTTAATCTTCGTCGCAGTTTAAGGACGGACTTTACAAGTGTCATTTCTACAAAATAGAGTTCATTATTTTTAGTAACAAACATCGCGTCAAATTCACTTATCTCCCTACTTTTAGTTCTGTAGACTATCTGCTCTTTTTCACTTATAGAGAGTGTATTTGCATACGCTTTACATTTATTTTGATGAAAACCCTTGAGCACAAATTTCTCTATCTCATCGCTCTTTTGTGCATAACGTAAAAGTTTTTCATACACAAAGTTTTCAAAAACCTCACCCTCAAAAGAGCGATAAGAACTTAAATACAAAGGATCATCCTCTTCTATGCCTTTTGCTATTAAAGAGAGTAGGTGTTTTGTATTGTACTCATAGTGAAAAAGGTTGTCTTGTATATCTATGTTATCCAGGTTTCTGATGCTTTTACTAATGTTAATCATATTATGCCAGCTTTGCGTTTATGAAAAACGAGTCTAATGCGGCTCTATACTCTTTAACATCACTTATATGATTAACTTCATTTCTTAAAATAGATGCCCCTCTGTAAGCTTTTGAATAAGTATGAGTGTGTTTTCTAAACATAGGAACTCCATACTCCCCATAAAACTCTATCATTTTATCAAAGTGTTCCATAATAATTTCATGTTTTATTTTTTCATCTATATGCTCTTCTCCGCTACGTAGCTGGTGAAAAATCCAAGGAGCACCGACTGCACCTCTTCCTATCATTAGACCATCAGCACCTGTATGTTCTAGTACCCACTTGGCTTTTTCATAAGAGTCTATATCGCCATTGGCAATTACTGGAATGTTTACCGCTTTTTTAATTTGTGCTATAGCATCATAATCAACTGCGGCCTTAAACTTTCCGACACGTGTTCTCCCATGAACCGCTAAAAAATCAGCACCACTATCTTCAACAATTTTTGCTATTTCAACATGATTTTTATCTTCAAAGCCAAGTCTAATTTTTACAGAAGTTAAACTCTTATTTGAAGTATCTTTCATAGTTTTTATAATATCACCCATAAGAGGAAGGTCAAGTAAAAGAGAGCTTCCGCTTCCATGACCAACAACCTTAGGTACGGGACATCCACAGTTCAGGTCAATAATATCAATTCCATTCTCTTCATTTAAGACTTCAACAGCACGTTTTGCCATATCAACCTCTGAAGCAGCGATTTGAACAGAATAGGGATCTTCATTAGGAGATTTTTCTAACATGTGAAAGGTTTTTTCTGAGCCATGCACCAAGGCGTTAGAGCTTAACATTTCGCTTACTGTTAAGTCTGCTCCAAACTTTTTAACAACGCTTCTAAATGGTAGGTCTGTATAGCCCGCAAGAGGAGCTAATACATAAAGAGGATTGTCAAAAGAGAGTTTATTTAGCATATTTTATACAAACAGTTCTATACTGAAATGCTTGTTACACTCTTTAAGTGCACGATAAGCTTTAAATTTTTGATACTCATTAGGTTGAGTATTGTCAAGTATCTCATCAGCAACAGCTAAAACTTCTAAATCAAAAAGAGTATAAAGATAAGCTGGTGTTGCATCGTCATTTGCATCACTTAGCATTTCAAAAAATCTCATTCTTTGCTCTGGTATCATACCGCCACCTGAGATAACTGAAGATAGTTTTATGTAATCATCAACACTTAACTCTAACTTATTAATAAGTGCAACAAGTTCTTCATTGCTGATTTCTAGTGTAAAACTATCCGCATTTACACGGGCAATAATCTCATAAAGTGCTTCTTTAGTTAAAAGCACCTTGTATTTTTCAATATTTGAAAGAGAAGCACTCTTTACAAAATCAACATAGACTTCTTTTTTTAGAACGTCTGCATATTTAGTAGAGTTCCCAAGAAGAGCCTCAGCTGTCAACTCACCAGATTTGTAACGATTTCGTTCGTTTTGAATAACAAGTTCATTTTCCATCAAAAGGTTAAAAGGCTTTAGATCAACTACATCGCCATTTTTTATATCTTCAATAGTTTTCAAAACACCATCTATTTTCTCATTTTTTGTCAACCCAATGATATTGCCTATTGGAAAGAGGGAGGTGTTTTCCAATAATAACCCGAGAAGTTTATAGCGCTCTGTTTTAAAATTATTAGTTCTACTTTTCTTTCCAAGATACGCTTCAACTACAGAGTCTATTATTTTTTCATAATCTTTTTCAAACTTCTTCAGAGACAAAGAGCTCATAAATGAGTAAAAGGACATATGCAATACACTTGCTACATAAAGAACAAAAAGAGGTATAACAACCCAAATAGCTATAGAAAGAGCTGGGAGTGGAATTCCAAACAAGTCTATCGTAGTCGTCTCTTGTGTAACATATGTATAAATAAATGCTCCGACTAGAGCCATTAGAATAAATGCCGCTATTGTATATCTTTTTATAAACATTGTAATCCCTTACTTAGATTTTTCTACGATCTCTCTACAGTCAATACAGTAAACTGCGTGAGGTTTCACCTTTAGTCTCTGAAAACCGATAGGATCCTCACACATTTCGCAGACTCCGTAATCTCCATTCTCAATTTTGCCAAGTGTTACACCAATCTCTTGTAGCTCTTGCGTTTGCTGTGATACTATCGCACTCTCTATCATTGCATTGTTATTAACTGAGGCATGATCTCCCTCATCATTTAATTCTAATCCGCTCAACTGATTTAGCTCGCTATTAACGCCATCTATATTTCTACTTATCTGCTCTTTACGACTTTCTAATATCTCTTTAAAATAACTTAACTCACTTGCTTCCAATTATATTCCCTTCTATTTATGATATGGATGGTTTGTCAATATAGAAAAACCTCGATAAATCTGCTCTAGCAAAACTGCTTTTGCTATTTTATGGCTCATTGTGATTTTTCCCAGACTTATAACTTTGTCGCTTTTTTTTATAAAGTCGTCTTCAAAACCATAGGCACCACCTATGAAAAATTTAACTGACATTTTATCATTTAAAAGCTTACTAAACTCAAAACTATCGATTAATTTTCCATCAGGGTGCAGAACTATACTGTAAGCAGAGCCTAAATGTGGTTCTAAAACCTTTGAATAAGCCCTTTGTGCCGCATCCGGGGAAATAGTGTGTGCTTTTGTTACATCTTTGTTAAAAATTTCTGTATCAGTTACTTTAGCAAAACGACCAATCATCTTATTTAACTCTTTATAGAGTGGATCATAAGTGCTTTTTTCTCTTTTTGCAATACTTATAAGCTCTATATTCAATTTAATAGTCCGCTACCTATAACATGATAAGTAGGGTTTAGGAACTTATCATCAAGTCTAACACCACCTATTACGGCAACAGGGTGCTTAGACTTCTTCGCAATAGTTTCGACCTGATTCCCTAAAATGTCACTGATGTCTTTTTTTGTGCTCGTTGCTCTATATGCACCTAAACCAATATAGTTTAAATCCATCTCGTTTGCTTGCATTACTTCTTCTTCGTTATGAGTAGAGATACCTAAAATCTTATCTTTAGTAATAACGCTTCTTAGAATACGAATGGCTTTATAAATATCATTGTCAATAGCACTCAAGTCCTCTTGTCCAACATGAACGCCATCACAAAACTCTACAAGCTCATAAGCATCATTTACAATCAAAAAACCATCATAAATTTTTCTAATAAAAATAAGCTGTTGTTTGATAAATGTAATATCTGCACTCTTATTTCTATACTGAATTATCTCAGCATTATGCCCTTTAGCTAAAGTTATGTACTCCTCTATAGAAACACCTTTAGCATCAAGCATATCTTGATCACAAAGAGCATAAAGTCTCATACTAAACTTTTAAAAGAGTAAATAGATCTGCAAGTGTCTTTTTAAGTTCATTTCTATTTACTATCATATCAATAGAACCTTTCTCTAAAAGGAACTCTGCACGCTGAAAACCATCTGGAAGTGCAGACCCTATAGTCTGCTCTATTACACGCTGTCCTGCAAATCCAATAAGTGAACCAGGCTCAGCTATGATAATATCACCTAAAGTAGCAAATGATGCAGATACACCACCCATAGTAGGATCAGTAAGAACTGATATATATGGTAAGTTCTCTTTTCCTAAACGTGCAAGAGCTGCTGAAGTTTTACTCATTTGTAAAAGCGAGAAGGTTGATTCTTGCATTCTTGCTCCACCTGAAGCGGAAAGAATTACTAAACCTTCACGGTTTTCTATTGCACGATTAACAGCACGAACTATTTTTTCACCCTCTACAGAACCTAAACTTCCACCCATAAATGCAAAGTCGAAGATAACAACCTGTGCACTTACACCATTCATTTTGCAACTTCCAGCGACTACGGATGACTTTCTTCCTGTTTTCGCATATGCCTCTTCTACTCTTTTTTTATAAGGCTTTTTATCTACAAAGCCTAATGGATCTACAGGCTCTAAAGAAGTGTCATGCTCCACAAAAGTTCCTTCATCCGCTAAAAGGGCTATTCTCTCTTTTACACCAATACGAATATGAAATCCACATTTAGGACATACATAATTTTGGTTTTGAACCTCTTTGTAATACATAGTGGAGTGGCAAGACTTACATTTTATCCAGTGAGAAGATGCCTCTTCTTTTACAGCTGGTTTATTATCAAAAGTTTTATTAAATAGATCAAGTAGGTTCAAAAAAATTCCTTAAATTATATAAATAGCTCTTATTATAGCTTGTTTATACTTATAAATAAAATATATTTGATTTTTTATAAAAGAAGATGTAAATATACTCACATTATGTGAGTATATTCTGTAGTATTATTTAAGTCTCTATCTTAATAATAATCCCACCCCATGAGTTACTCGTCTATCGAGTCATACCCAGGTGACATTATAACGAAACTA
>JAYEHI010000248.1:0-1508 GCA_034659455.1 Campylobacterota bacterium
CCTCTTCATACTCTTTCATCACTTTAAAGTTTTGGTTGTAGCTATCTACGCCTTCGCCTATAGAAGTAAGTCCAACACCTATAAGATCTGCTCCACCTTTGGTTGTGTAGCCTTGGAAGTTTCTATGGAGTTCGCCTTTTTCTATCGCTTTGAAAAGTTCATCTTCAGGCTTAGCAAAGTGGTCCATCCCTATCATCTTGTAACCATTTGAGGTTAAGAAGTCTATAGTGTACTGCATGATTTGGAGTTTTTCATCAGGGAGAGGAAGCGTTGTCTCGTCTATCTTTCTCATCGTCTTTTTTAGCCAAGGAACGTGAGCGTAGTTAAAGACTGCAAATCTATCCGCGTCCAGCGTGAGTGCGAGCTCCAACGTCTCTTTAAAAGTCTCTAGCGTCTGATATGGAAGACCGTAAATAAGGTCCACGTTTACCGAGACCATGTTGTACTTACGCGCTAAATCCATAGCGGCTTTTGTAATGTCGTAAGGCTGAACGCGGTGCACCGCCACTTGAACCTTTTCGTTAAAGTCTTGTATGCCAAAACTTACGCGGTTAAAACCAGCCTCACTCATAACTCTCATCTGATCTTCATCAATGTGACGAGGGTCAATCTCACAAGATATCTCTGCACCCTCAATAAAGTTTGGAAAGTAGGACTTTATTTCATCTATAATGACTTTTAGTTGTGCTGCTGAAAAAAATGTTGGTGTTCCACCACCAAAGTGCATTTGAATCACTCTACGTTTACAGTCAACATGCTTTGAGAGTGTCTCTAACTCGTGTTTGAGGTACTCTATGTAACGAAGCATCTTATCCTCTTTGGAGGTAAAGACGACATTACACCCACAGAAATAACAAGCGTTTTTACAAAAAGGGAGGTGAAAGTAGAGACTAAGCGGACGAGAACTATCTTGTGACTCTAACTTGTTTATGTACTCACTATACTCATAAGAGGCATTAAACTCTAGTGCAGTAGGGTAAGAAGTGTAACGTGGTCCTGGTTTTGAGTATTTTAAAAACTTTGAAAAATCTAACTCCATCTTTTCTTGCTCCTCTTTGTAAACGCGATTATCTCCAAACTTTGCTAACAAACGCATAAAGTCTACTGCTCAAATGTCCCAGCGAGTTTTTGGTAAACCTCTGAACTTTCTAAAAGCTCTCTATGACTTCCTTGTGCAACTATCTTCCCTTTTTGCAGTACGAGTATCTTATCTGCATGTTCTATCGTAGAGAGTCTATGCGCTATAGTCATCGTTATCTTATCTTTTGTGTACTCATCAAGTGCTTTTTGTATGCGTTTTTCACTCTCGTTATCAAGCGCTGAAGTCGCTTCATCAAAAAGTATAAGAGAAGAGTGCTTATAGATGGCACGAGCGATTGCTATGCGTTGGCGTTGACCACCTGAGAGGTTCGTTCCCGCTTCGCTCATCATAGTGTCTATGCCATCTTCAAAGTTGCTTACAAAGTCTGTAGCGTCTGCAAGTTCAAGAGCTTCGTGAACTTTTTGCT
>JAYEHI010000249.1:0-1500 GCA_034659455.1 Campylobacterota bacterium
ATAGCTAAACGCGAGCTAGGAGAGTATGAAAACATAGAGTTTTTAACCTGTGGCGTTTCAAACAAAAAAGAGACTCTCTACTTCAATGAAGAGAAGTCTTTTTCAACTATCTACGGCAGAGGGACACAGAGTGTAGAAGTCGACACTATAGATAACATAGTAAAAGAGCGAGTTGACTATATAAAACTCGACATAGAGGGTGCCGAACAAGATGCCATAGAGGGTGCAAAAGAGGCCATACAAAAGTATAAACCTATTCTCGCCATCTGTATCTACCATAAAGCTGAAGACTGGTACAGAGTCCCTCAAAAAGTTCTAGCCATCGAGAGTAACTATAGAGTTTACCTTCGGCACTATATGGAAGGAATTTTTGAGAGCGTAATGTACTTTATACCCAACAACTAAGGAAGAAAATGAAAACTCTAAATGCTTTACTCTTACTACCACTGCTACTTTTTTCTCTGCATGCAAACGAGGAGATACAAACAGAGGAGCCAAACCTCTTTACAAGTAAAGAAGATGGTACATTTGATGTGAGTGAATATCTAGGAACTCAGTATGGTTTTATGCCTGTTCCAACCATCATCACTGAACCTGCCTTAGGCTATGGTGCAGGTATTAGCCTTATGTTTTTACACGACACTTTTAACTCAACACACGAAAGAAAATCACCTCCTAGTATATCTGGTCTTTTTCTTGGAGGAACTGAGAATGGAACTAGAGCAGCAGGAGCTTTCCATCTTGGTTTTTGGAAAGAGGACACCATACGTAGTACAACCTTTGTAGGTGCGATGGACGTCAACATAAACTTCTACCTTAGAAATACAGGTATAGATATGAAGATGAAGGGCTTCTTTGGCTATCAAGAGTTGATGTTTAGACTCGGAGGGAGTGACTTCTTTTTAGGTGCAAACTACATCTACTCTAATGTAGAGTCCTCTAGAAACGATACTCAGTTTCCTATCTTAAACCCACTTTTTGAACATCAGTTTAAGATGGCAGGTCTTGCAACTATACTGCAGTACGATACAAGAGACTCCATCTTTACACCTTCACAAGGGCTCTTTGCAAAAGCAACGCTTCGTCGCTTTGATGAAAACCTAGGAGGAAAAGAGAACTTTTGGAGATATGGTGCAAAAGCTCTCTACTTTATACCAGCTCTAAGAGATACTCTCACTATAGGAGTGAGAGTTGAAGGAGAGAGTGTCAACGCCATAGGTGATGACATAGTGCCTTTCTTTGCAAACCCGTCTATCAACATGCGAGGTATCCCTGCAATGCGTTACCAAGGGGAGAAGATGCTTTTAAGTGAGCTTCAAGTTCGATGGGAGTTTATAGAGAGATGGAACTTAGTTCTTTTTGATGGAGCTGGTTATAATGGCCTGAAAAATCAAGACAACTTTTCAACTTAGTTAATATCCACCTCTAACTGCTACTTCACCCTACATTTTTTATAAATTCTAGATACATATTCATAGGTTTTTGATAACCTATAGCTGA
>JAYEHI010000250.1:0-7462 GCA_034659455.1 Campylobacterota bacterium
TATCTATTAGATTTTTTAAATGCTATAAACAGTTCTGAATTTAGTATTGGATTAAATGAAGGAAATCTTCCTTTTATATTAAATGATGAAAACTTTAAAACAGTTGTAATGCCAATAGTTATTTAATTGAATGATTAAACTTTTATTTGCACTCTCTCTATGCAAATGTTATTGAATCTGTTTAGAAGGGTGCAAGAGAGTAGCTCAGGTTCTTATAGTGATACTACTAGTAGTGTTATTACAGCTATAGGGCATGGACCTGATAGACCAAAAGCGAGTAACGATACAAATGAGGGACGAGCGAAAAATAGAAGAGTTGAGATTATTATAGATACTTTAGAGAGAAATTAATCTCTCTTAAGAGTAAAATTTTTTTACCAAGAAACAGATTTATTACTAGCACGTTTACCTATCACTGTCTCACCTTCCCAGGTAGCAAATCCATTGACAAGATCTGTTAGTGTTAGCATAAAGTAGTACTCTATCTGCTGTTTACCATCTCCCATATTTACATTTCTCTGTAAAATTTTACCTGAGAGTGAAAGATCAGGTGCAGCAAGCATACCTTTTTTGATGGTAGTACTCTTTTTAAACTCATCATTATCACGAAGCTCTCTTGCTTGTTTGTTCATCTTATCCTCAGCCCCACCAACAGCAGTAGTTACAAAAACTTTTCCACTATTGAGTAGTTCTATACGGATTTTTTTAACGAGTTGATCAGTATCTATATGTTGCATAGTGTCATTTTTAATATCACTAATAGCAAGTATATATCTACCACCGCCTGGTTTTGTTATAGCAGGAGAACGTAGCATTGATTGTGTAGCTTCTGTTGCAGCTTGATTAAAGTCTCTATAGTCTAGACCAGCAACTTGATCACCAGTGTCATTATTCATATCTATTTTTTGAACTTTATCGGCACATCCACTAAAGAGTAGTGCTGAAACTGCTAAAGCAGAGAGTGTAGTTATAACTGTTTTCATATTTCTTTCCTTTACTTATTGAGATAAATTTTATAGTCAGTTGCTTTGAGTGTTGGCGCAATAGAGTTTATGTGAAACTCTGCATTTTTATGTGCTGGAAAATCTTGCCACTTAGAGGTGATGGAGGGTATATCAAACCCATCTTTATCTTGCCATGTTATACGGTATCTAAAGAGAGCATACTTATCAGTAGTATTCTCTCCTACTATTTGAACCTCTAAAAGTCCATCTTCGCGAATACGTTTTTTTGTATCTGTTATTTCGATAACGTCATCTACTTTATTGTCTACTATTTTTACAAATGATTTATCAGCACAGCCACCTAAAAATAGAGCTAGGGCTAAAACTAATGTAAATATTTTCACATTTTCTCCTTAAAATGGTATAACTCTTAGGGATACAAGAGAGTTAGGTGTAGCTATTTTAACGTAAATAAGTGTATTTTGTGTCTTTGGAATTTTAAGACTCTTTATTACTTTTTTGTCTGGCGTTAGAATCTCTAAACAACCATTTTTGGGTCGTTTAAATCGGGCTAATTGAAACTCTTTTGGAAGTGTACTCCAGATACGCGTATCAGCTTTTGTGGAGGCTACCTGATAGATTGCTGAAGCTACACTTATAAGTGCAGCAAGAGCAGAGCCATTATTATTTGCTTGTTCTTGAATGGTGTAGTTTATAGCTGCTTTAGTAGCAGTTGAGAGTATTGCTCGATTTACAATGCTACTGTAGTTTTTTGCAAACTCTGTTTTTATTACTCTATCCATACTTGAGAGAAACTCTGTCTTCATAATTTTATTATTAGTTTTAATATTAAGATGAGAGTAGGCATTTTTTCGCTCTATAAGTTTTGGAAGTGCTACAGAGATATAACTTAGTTTATTAGTAAATATCCATAGTGGAAAGTCTATTCTCCACTCTTTTAAGATAGGTCCTTGGCCATTTTCAAAAATAAGCCAGACCATATTTTCATCTCTCTTACCCTCTAAGTCTGCCTTAACATCTCTGTTTTGTACCATTCCATAGGTCTCTTTAAAGAGCGAATCAGCTCTATTAGCATTTGAATCTGAGTGTGCAAAGAGTCCAGCCATATAGGTTGTTGCAGGGTTTATAAAGTCTGGATAGGGCTCAAATGCATGGAGTGATGGGTAATTTTGCTGGAGTATGGAGTCTATCTCTGAATCTGAAACATTTAAGTTTTTTCCCTCTCTTTGGCTCTTTTTTTCCTCTTTTTGTATTGCTTTTCTCTCTTTTTGAATCATCTCACTAAAGTATATTTTAGCTCGTCTCTGTCTATCTATTGCACGGTTAAACTCAACTCTAGCACCCTCTGTATCACCTAAAGCCATATAATCTAATGCCTTGTAAGTATTTGCCATTATGCCATCATATTGGGTTCCTATATAGGGTCTTGTAGTGTCATTTAGAAGGGTTGATGTGAGACCTTGTGTTATATCTTTTGCTAAGATCTGCTCACGATAGTGTTTTATAAGTAGCTCACTTTTATCAAAAGCTTCTATACTTGCATTGTAGTCATCTGCAAAAAGAGATGCAGAACCATTTTGAAGGTACCATAGAAGATTATCTTTAGCATATAAATCATCATCTATCTCGCTGTTTGTAAACTCAGCTGCTTTTTTATAGTGACCATTAGCAACCAATAAGTCAGCTTGAATCATAGCCTGTTTTGGTGCACATCCACTCATGAGAAAAGAGAAAATAAGAGTAACAGTAGTTAAAAAAAATCTCATAAATAGACACCTTCTATGTGTTAAATTATCAAAAAGTCTAGCCTTATGAGGGTTAAATGAAGATTAATAAATATTATTTTTAGTAAAACTTAGATAAAATATTTAACTTTACACCCTTTAAAATATTCAAATTAAAGGTAAAATAATTTTCTAGGATTATAAGGTTGAGTTCAAAATTTTTTACAAATAGAGATAGTAATACATTAGAAAATCGTTTAAAAGATATATTACTACATCATAAAAATAGTTCTCATCTAGAATTTTTAATAGGTTATTTTAGAATTAGTGGTTTTTCTAAAATAGCCTCTTTAATGAACAATATCACTAATGGTCGTATTTTAGTTGGTATAAACATTGATGCTATGACTCAAGAAGCACTTGAACGCGGTAAAAAGTTAAATTTACTAGATTTTGAAAAAATGGGCGAACAGTTTAAAAAAGAGCAAATTTTATCTTTAAACAGTGAGTCTTATGGAAAAAGAGTTGATGATAGTGTAAATATTTTAGCACAAATGATAAGTGATAAAAAAATAGAAATTAGAATTTCACCAAACAAAGAGATACATTCAAAAATATATATTCTTAGAGAAGAAGAGATAGAGAGACATGATGGAGAAGTTGAGCATAGAGGTTCTGTTATTACAGGCTCTTCAAATCTTTCTGAAAATGGCTTATCAAAAAATTTTGAGTTTAATGTTGAACTTAGAGATAGTGATGATATTGCTTTTGCACTTGAAGAGTTTGAAAATCTCTGGGCAGGCTCTGTAGAGATAACAGATAATGATATAGACAATATAAAACAAAATTCTCATTTAAAAGACGTGACTCCCTACGAACTCTATCTTAAATTTTTAATAGAACACTTTGATGATAGAATTGATTATGACCCAAATCTTATTTGGAATCTTCCAAATGGTTTTATGAAACTTGCTTATCAGTTTGATGCTGTTACAGAGGGCTTATCAAAAATAAAAAAACATAATGGTTTCTTTCTATCAGATGTTGTTGGACTTGGAAAAACTGTAACAACGGCGATGATTGTTAAAAAGCTTCTCTTTGACATAAAAGGGGAAGTTTTAGTTATAGCTCCACCATCTATTCAAAAAGAGTGGAAAGAGACCTTTGAAAAGTTTGAAGTGGGAACACTTAGACATTACGATATTAAGTCACTAGGAAAGCTAGAGAGTATTAGAGATACACAAAGGTATGAACTAGTTATAATTGATGAGTCTCATAAGTTTAAAAACTATGCAACAAGTAGATATGTAGAGTTAGAGAGAATCTGTAAAGAGAGGGTAAAGTATAAAAAGAAAGTTATTTTAATCTCTGCAACCCCATTAAACAATAGACCTATGGATATAGCAAATCAGCTTTATCTGTTTCAAGATAAAAGAAATTCGACAATAGACTCATTTCTAAACTTAGAGAGTTTTTTTGCTCAAATTGATAAGAGCTATAAAGAGATAATTAAACCAAGTAAAGATAACAAACCTATAGACTTGGTAAAGTTGAAAGAGCTATCACTCAAGGTAAGGGAATCTATTTTACGTGAAGTGATGGTAAGAAGAACAAGAACTGATATACAAACCCATCCAATGTATGCAGATGACATTAAAGAGCAAGGTTTAAAGGTTCCAGATGTTGCACCTATAGAAGAGGTCGCTTACGAGATGAGTGACTCTTTAGTGAAAACTTTTGATGAGACTATAGAAATCTTAACAAACAAACTACAGTATGACAGATATAAAATTTTAGCCTACATAAAAGTAGAATCGCGTAAAAAATATGGAAATATAAGTGAGAATATATTTGAAAAAGGTGCGTTAGAGTTAGCAAACCTTATGAGAAATATGTTAGTAAAAAGATTTGAAAGCTCTTTTTATGCCTTTAAATCAACCCTTAGCAAACAAGAAAATAATTTAAAATCTCTTATTGAGATGTTTAAAAATGATAAAATTTTATTGGGTTCAAAAATAAATATATTTGAAATTTTAGATGATGAAGAGAATGGTGAAAACAAGATTGATGAGATGCTACAAAGTGGAAAAGTAGTAGAATTTACAACAGATGATTTTCATACAGGTTATAAAGAAAAGTTAGAAAAAGAGCTTATAATACTTCAAAATCTCAATAAAATGTGGGTAGATGTCAAAGAAGACCCAAAATTAGATAAGTTTAAAGAGGTTTTACAAAATCACAAAGATTCTAAAATGGTTGTATTTACTGAGTCTAAACAGACAGCCCTTTACTTAGAAGAGAATTTAAAAGAGTTTAAAATTCTTTGTGTTCATGGTGGAAACAGAGATAAGCTAAAAGATACAATTAGAGAAAATTTTGATGCAAACTATGAGTTGAAAAAACAAAAAAATGAGTTTAATGTAATTATCACTACTGATACATTAAGTGAAGGTGTTAATATGCATAGAAGTAACATTATATACAACTATGATATTCCCTGGAACTCTACTAGACTTATGCAGCGAATAGGACGCATAAACCGTATAGGAACTAAACACGATAAAATTTATGTCAATAACTTTGTGCCATCAGCGGGGAGTGACACACTCATAGAACTCTCAAAAAAAGCATTTGTAAAACTACAAACTTTTCACTCTACTTTTGGGGAAGACAATCAGATATATAGCAAAAATGAAGAGGTTGAGAGTGTAACTCTTTTTGAAGAGTTGAGTGAAGATTTAGATGAAGAGCTGAGTTTTTTAGAAGAGATTAGAGAGTATAAAAATGCTAATCCTAAAAAATTTAAAGCTCTTAAAAAACTACCTGCAAAAATAAGGGTTCAAAGAGATGATAGTGTTATAAAAAATGCTACATTTGTTTTTATAAAAAATGAGAACTCTAAAAGTTACTATTTTGTACAAGATGAAGTCTCCGAGCCTATAAACTTCATAGAGATGGCTAAGCAATTAAAAGTCTCTTCTAGGGCTAAAGGTATAACACCATTAAAAGAGTTGCATTATGAGCAGATAGAGAGTGCTATGCAAAGCTACACAGATGAGTTATCTAAAATCATTCAAGATGTAAGTAGAACTAAGGTCGAAAATCCAACAGATAAAAAAGCTATCAACCTTTTAAAAGGGTGGCGAAAAAAATCTGTACTTGATAAAGAGCTAGTGAAAATTTTTATATCTATCATTGAAGATGGTCGTATTCAAAATATGGGTAGAAAAATCAAAGCACTAGAAAAAAAATCTGCAGTTGAGGTAGTAAACGCTATGGAACTATTGCAAGATGAGTACTCTTTAGAGCAACTTGAAGATAAAGTAAAACGGATAAAAAGAGACGCTCAAGTGATTTTATCTGAAACATTTTTAGGAAAGTAAGATGGATTTAGAGAATTTTTTAAGTAGTGCATACCAAACGAAAAAGTTTGAAGGATTTATAACAGATATATTTTACGGTTTTGAGAGTGAAGAGAGCTCTTTAACAGATGATGATTTAAGTGAGAGTGAAAAAGAGCATATAAAATCTTACAGATATTTAGGTAAAGTTGAGCTAGATGATGACAGTGAGATAGGTTTTTTTGAGTTTGTTTCAACTTCACCAAACATAGAAAACAAACGAGTAGGCTACTCAAACATACTTAAAAAATTAGCAAAAGAGTATATGCTCGATGGTGCCATAGCCTCTTTTTCTCATCCACAAAGCAGTGCTTGGCGTTTGTCCTTTGTCGGTTTTGAGTACGATGGGACTAAAGCAAACGTAACAAACTTAAAACGCTACACTTATGTTTTAGGGGCTGATGTAGCTATAAAAACTCCTTTGGCACAGTTAAAAAAGCTTAAGCATCCACAGTATGAAGAGATTGAGGTGGCGTTTAGTGTTGAGAGGGTCTCTAAAGAGTTTTTTGATAATTATAAAAGTATCTATTATGAAACTTGTGAGTACCTAGCTCCTCAATTAGCTTATTTTGATGATGATGAAAAAAACCTAAAACTATTTGTAAAAAAACTTCTAGGTCGTATTGTATTTTTATATTTTATAGAAAAAAAAGGGTGGTTAGGTAGTGATGAGAATTGGCAAAATGGAGATAAAAACTTTTTAACCTCACATCTCAATAAAAATAGAGATGGAAATTTTTATAAAGATATTTTACAGGCGATATTTTTTGAAGCTCTTAATGAAGATAGGAAAGATATAAATTATCATTTTGATAAGCTTGACTGTAAAATGCCATTTTTAAATGGTGGACTTTTTAGTAGAGATGAGTTTGATAAACGAGAGATAATAATTGAAAATCAAATATTTAAAAATATATTTGATATTTTTGATGCTTATAATTTTACAATTATCGAGGATTTACCTCATGACAGTGAAGTAGCTATTGATCCGGAGATGCTAGGTCGTGTTTTTGAGGACTTACTCGAAGATAGAAAAGATAAGGGTGCATTTTACACTCCTCGTGAGATAGTTCACTATATGAGCAAGAAGTCTATAGAAAATTATATTGATACTCAAATACAAGAGCATAAATATGATTTTAGTGTGGAGGAGTTTTTACATAAAACAACACTAAGTGATGATGAAGTTTTAGAGTTTTACAAAAAGCATCCAGTAAAGTTTTTAAAGATAGATAACTATTTTAATAAGTTAAGTCCTTATAAAAACTTGATTATCGATTTTTATATGCTTGCTAAGATAAGAGGTTTGCTTCTCAATAGTGATGGCACTAGATCAAAGGGGTCAAAAGGACATCCGGAAGTAACATCTTTA
>JAYEHI010000251.1:0-1305 GCA_034659455.1 Campylobacterota bacterium
TGAAGATTGCTCTTTTATGGTGTCTAGAGTATCGAGGAGACTCTCTAGCTCAGACTCTTGAGTCTTGTGCTCTTCAGTGAGTTTTTGGTTGGAGCTTTTGAGACTCTCTATCTCAGATGAAGATTGCTCTTTTATGGTGTCTAGAGTATCGAGGAGACTCTCTAGTTCCTTCTCTTGCTGCTCTCTCTGCTCGCTTAGCTCACGGTTTTTACTCTCGAGAGACTCTAGCTTGGAGAGCTGAGACTCTTGCTCTTTTGAGTGTCTCTGTGCTAGCTCTTTGAGTATCTCTGTATGGCTCTCTTTGAGACTCTCTAGTGTTTGAGTGGGCTCAGGAGTGCTAGAGTCCTCTGTTACAGTAGCTGACTCAACGCTATTTTTTTCATCGGTCTCTTTGCGGATAATCTTTTTTTTTCTTTTTTTCATAACTGCTCTCTGGTTTTTTGCATTACTGTATTCTTTAGTGACATAATATCTTTTTATAACTTAAATTAACCAAATGGCTTGTCATGAGTAGTACTTAGAGTCTGAGAGTAGATATCTGTTTCTTGACTCAGAGTAGTAGCTTAGCACTCTGTGACCACTCTTTTGAGCATATATAGAGAAGAATCGCTCTAGTGCATGTGCGAGTGTCCCATCGAGATCGCTATTTGAGTTTTTGAACTCTTTGTGCTCAAACTCTAACGCTACGAGCTCTCTAAAGTGCTTGGTCTTGAACCACTGCATAGTACCAGCGGCGAAGTCATAGCCTCTATAGCTCTTCTCTTTAGTGTAGTTGACCCTCTCTAAGAGTCTCTTTATCTCTGGAGTGTTCTTTTTGTTGTGCATATGTCCTTTGATCGCAGGAAAGTTCTCAGGGAAGAGTAGGGCGCACTCCTCGTCTCTCTCAAGGTACTCCAGAGTTTCTCTTATGATTTGGGGGTCTCCTAGTAGCTTCTCATAGATAAACGCTCGCCACATATCTCCCCATGGCGTGTGTGGACTGCGCTTTGTGTGTATGTGGCATATGTACTCATACTCAGACCATGCATCTTTAAATGTTATAAGCAGAGGGGCTACGTCTCTTCCTATGTTTGGTACGACTCTGACATCGACTCTCCCAAGGTTATGAGTATCTTGGAAAAGAGTCTCGCACTCTATTTTTTGCGTCTCACTCATGGTTGAGACTAAGAGATCAAACTTGTAGGGTATGTTTTGAAGATGCTTCTTTACCTGTGGTACTAGTTCAACATAGTATATATGGAGCACTACGGCGATGCTTTTTCTGCTCTCGTGTCTGCTTTTTCTCTCAAAGATTAGAGAGTTTTT
>JAYEHI010000251.1:1405-7405 GCA_034659455.1 Campylobacterota bacterium
GGTTTGTAGCTCTTCGCTCATACTGACCATACTCAAGATAGTGTAGGATTGGGTTTGCCCCACTCTCCTTGACATCGGGGTTCGCCTCGAGATAGTACTTGGGGTCAAACCATATGCTAGGAGATCTCTGCTCCTCTATGCCAACTCTGCAGAAGTGCTCAAGCGCACTCTCTGGAGCGACTCTTGCATCGGGGTAGCGTTTGAGGTAGTAGACTCTATCAAAAAAGAGGGGAGTCTCACTGAGAGCTTTTTGTAGTGCTTTATCCTCCATACTCATCAACTCTCTTTGATCGCAAAGTTTTCATGCACGAGCGTGAGGTTAGAGTTGTAGTAGTGGTCATTTATGAGGCTCTCACCCCATCTCTCTTTCATATACTCCACCTCTTTGTTGAAGCGTTTGACTTTTTCGGCGTTGTCCTCGCTGCCTCGACTCTTGGACTCGTGGTGATAGAGTTCTGCATAGGGTGTCCAGAGGTTTCTGTAGCCCTTTTGGAGGAGCTTGAGACAGAAGTCTACATCGTTAAATGCCACTGTGAGCTCTACCTCGTTGAGCCCTCCTACCTCTTCGTAGAGTCTCTTCTCTACTACAAGAGCCGCCCCTGTCACTGCTGAGACATTTTGGACTATCTTGAGTCTTGAGAAGTAGCCTGGTTCTGCTTTGGAGAAGTATTTGTGAGCATGTCCTGCAACTCCTCCTATACCGAGTATGACACCAGCATGTTGTATGGTGTTGTCCGGGTAGTAAAGCTTTGCCCCTACTGCTCCTATTTCTTTACGTAAAGCATGTGAGACCATTTCACTGAGCCACTGCTTATTTATGACCACTATGTCGTTGTTGATGAGTGCTACAAGCTCTCCTTTGGCATGCGATACTCCAAAGTTGTTGAGTGCAGAGTAGTTAAAAGGGTGGTCATACTCTAAGACGCGAATCTGTGGATGCTTTGCTAACTTTTTAAGGTATGCGATTGTCTCATGGGCACGAGAGCCGTTGTCTATGACTATGATCTCATAGTTTGGGTAGCTAGTGCGCTCTAGTATGCTCTCTATGCAGTTGCGAAGTATCTCATAGCCATCACGGGTGGGGATGATGAGGCTGACGAGTGGTGGCTGCTCTGGGAGTGGGTAGTTGACTTTGTAGGTGTTTTTGAGTAGACCATCCTCTACTGTAACTCCTTTTTTCTCTTCTACATAATCTTTGAGTGCTAATAGACCCGCTTCATGCGCATAGGCTTTTTCGTAACCTCCTCTAGCGGTAGACCCTTTTATAGCACGCCAGTGGTAGAGTACGCGCTCTATGTTGCCTATCTCTGTGTCTTCTATATACGCAAGAGAGCGAAGGATAAGGTCATGATCTTGACTCCCCTCATACCCTTCTCTAAAGCCTCCTACTTTTTCTACTATTTCTCTTTTGAGGAGGAGAAAGTGGCAGATGTAGTTTTGGGAAAGAAGCATATCCGGGTTCCATGCCGACTTGAAGTGCACTGCATAGCGTTCTGATGCTTCGTTGAGCTTATCTTCATCGGAGTATATGAGTTTGAGGTTTGGCTCTTGGTTGATTTTTTTTGCCATTTCATAAAGAGCATCAGGACTCAGGGTGTCATCATGATCCAAAAACACCACATACTCACCAGTCGCTAGAGAGAGTGCAGAGTTTGAAGCACTACTTATGTGGCCGTTATATACTCTATAGGAGACTTTTATATTAGGGTATTTCTGACTATACTGCTTGACTATCTGGAGTGTTTTGCTCTGTGTTGAGGCATCATCAGCCAAACAGAGCTCCCAGTTGGAGTAGCTCTGTGCGAGAACTGACTTAAACATATCTATGAGATACTCCTCTTGCGTGTTGAAGATGGGAGTAATGATACTGATGAGTGGGGAGTACTCAAGCGGTGAAGTTGCAGAGATATCAGCTTCGTGCTGCTCTATCCAGTGATGATAAGTATCAGAAGACTCTTGAAGTGTGTGAGTGATGGTGTGTTCAGGTTCAACTATATTGTACTTTTTTTCGAGACGCTGGAGGATACCCTCCCAGCCATCTCTTCTGTATCTAACATAGATCTGCTTCGCAATTCTGAAGTAGTTGTCGGATCCATGATGAGAGATTACTCTTAAAACTTTTTTAAAAAACATAAAACTCCAGTATAATAATTGTTACATATTGGGAATATAAGGGATAATGAAAAATATAAATGATATAATACCATCATAGTTACAAAAAGTATAATTAATAACAAAATATAGAGGTTTTTTTAGTTGACACATTATTATTTTTATAAATTCTCTACAATTAAATGGTATATGATAAAAGATTTTTTTCATAGTGAGAATGTAACTATTCATCATATTTTCTCATTAGACAATGCATTGGAAGAGGGTTTGAATGTTAAGTCTGAAGTGTTTTTTTGGGGAAAAAAGGTAGATGAGAAACTTCTTGAGTATACTTTTAGCCACTCCATTAAAACGAACTATGTTGAAGATGGGTTTATACGTTCTTTAGGTTTGGGTTCATCTCTATCTAGACCTCTATCTATAGTTTGCGATAGTAGAGGCATCTATTTTGATCCGATGCAGAAGAGTGACCTTGAACATCTTCTATCTACATATGCTTTCGATGAAGCTTTATTGAAACATGCTAAAGATTTGATGAAAATGATAAGAAAATTAAAAATCTCAAAGTACAACTCTCAAGATGATGTAAAAGTCAAACTTTATGCTAAACCTGGGCAAAAAATAGTCTTGATACCAGGACAAGTGGATGATGACATGTCTGTTAAGTTTGGTGCTCCAGATATGTCAAATATGTTGCTTATAGAAAAAGTTAGAAAAAAAAGACCCAATGACTATTTGGTATACAAGCCTCATCCCGATGTGTTATCGGGAAACAGGGATGGAATGCTGGACGAAGAAGAAATCTTAAAATACGCCGATCAGATGGTGATAAACGTTAGTATAGATATGATGATAAGCCTTAGTGATGAAGTTCATACGATGACTTCGCTTTCAGGATTTGATGCCCTTGTAAGGGAAAAACCTGTTTATACGTATGGTATGCCTTTTTATGCAGGCTGGGGCCTTACTATAGACGAAAAAAAGTGTGAGAGAAGAAAAAGAGAACTGACTCTTGAGGAGCTAGCCGCCGCCGCCTTCATACTCTATCCAAAGTATCTCAACCCTTATACAAAAAAGTTAACAGATCCGGATAATGTTGTGCAAATACTTGAAGAGTATAAAAATAGCTATAAAAAGAACTTGCTTTTTAAATACTCTACAGTAACACTCGGGTATGTGCTCCCAAGAATAAGAAGGTTTATAAAGTTTACTATTAAGAACTTATCAAATTTTTATATTCACGAGAGACAAAACTAAACTTCGTGCTAATAACTTTTACAACTACATTTTCTTCTAAAACACCACACTTCTCATCTATCATAATAAAACTATTTGCATAAGCTAAAGGTGAGATCATTCCTGGTGCGAAGTGCTCACATACTGTGAAAAACTCTCCATCAAAGTAACCTGGTACTAGTGTTCGTCTTCCCGCTCTTAGGCTAAACTTAGTTTTCATCTTGGCGTTTAGAGTGCTTATAAACTTCTGTTTTGCTCCGCTTAGGGCATAGATGATGCTCTGCCCAAAGAGTTCAAAGTTAAGTGCTGCTGCTAGTGGGTTTCCTGGAAGGTTTAATATCGCTGTATTGCCAATTTTTCCAAAGGTTGTTGGTTTGCCAGGTTTTATCTCTATTTTGTCAAAGAGTATGTGATAACCAAACTCTCCAAATGCCTCTTTAGTAAAGTCTGCATCGCCTACACTCACACCACCGCTTGTTATAACTAAGTCACACTCTAAGGCACTTTTGATATGCTCTTTTATATCCATCATAGTGTCTTGTGCAGTACCGATGAACTCAACCTCACATCCAAGTTCTTGTGCTCTTGCTAAAAGAGTGGGTGTATTTGTGTTATAGAGTTGGTGAGACTCCACTTGTTCAAAGTGCATTTTCAGCTCATTGCCTGAAGCAAAGAGTGCTATTCGAGGGCGTTTGTGAACTTTGATATGGCTTATCCCCTGAGATGAGAGAAGGGTGATTTGATGAGCATTTAAGATATCACCACGATGAAGCAGTGGGGTCTCTTTTTTGATGTCTTCACCTGCAAGTCTTATGTGTTTGCTCATAGTGAGGTTTTGGGGGAGTAGAACGCCTTTGTCAGTAGAAGTTGTATCTTCTACTGGGACTATACACTGCGTCCCAAGAGGAATTCTAGCTCCTGTCATTATCTTGATAGATTCACCAGCATGCAGTTCCCCTTTGAAGTCATCTCCTGCAAAGATAGTATCAGTTACAGTGACACTTTTACCGGAGTCTTCTACTTTTACTGCATAACCATCCATCGCGGAGTTATCATATGGAGGGAGGTTGTGAGTGGCTATGATGTCTTGTGCTAAAACAAAACCAAGAGCATTCTCTATGGGCACTATTTTGAGTGAAGTTGTACTCACATTGGTATAAATTAACTCTAGTGCTTTTTCTACTGTTACTGACATCTTTGCTCACTCTTTATTTAGTTGACATATTCTACTATAATTTCGTTATGAATGAAATGTATAACATGGGTTTATCCCTACATAGTATCGGTGCAGTAGTTGTTTTAGCAGTAATATTTATAAATCTTTTTATTTTGATAAGTTATCAAGATTTGAAAAAATATAAAAGATTACACGCCATAGTGCTTTGGCCTTTTACTTTTACAACACTTGGAGTTGTTATATTTACAGGGATCATAATGATGGCTGCAAAGCATTTGGACTTTACGTTTGCTAATATTGTGATGATACTAGTAAGTGTAATTTATATATTTTTAGAAGTGAAGCGTGTAAAATCTCTTAAGTATCTAAACGCCACTAAAGAGCATGCTTTTAATGCGTATAAACCACTTGCTAGAACTATACTGCAAGTGGAATTTATACTAATTTTACTTATCTCTATCTGGATGTGGCTTCTTTGATCTATATATTTGATGATAAAGCAGGGTCTCCTGAGCTCATACTCAAAGGTGAATCTCATAAGTATCTTATAAAAGTTCGTCGTCATAGTATCGGTGATGAGTTGGCGTTTAGAAATAGAGATGATATAAAAACAGTTCACACTTATAAAGTAGATGCCCTAGAGCCTAGAAGTGCGATACTCTCTTTAGTCTCATCAAAAAGCTTAGAAGTCAAAAGCGAAAATGAACTTCACATAGCATGGTGTGTTATAGACCCTAAGTCGGTAGAAAAAGTACTCCCATCTCTTTGTGAAATAGGAGTCAGCAAAATCTCTTTTATCTTCTGTGAGAGAAGTCAAAAGAACTTCAAGGTAGACTTTAAACGCTACGAGAGAATAGTAGAAGCTTCAATGCAACAGAGTGGAAGAACATCTTTAATGGCGTTTGATAGCTATAAAAATATAGAGACTTTCATAGAAGAGTTTCCTGATACAAAAGTATTTGATTTTTGTGACAATATTTTAAAAGGTGATAGCTCCTTTAAAAAGGTACTCATCGGCTGTGAAGGTGGTTTTTCTCAAAATGAAAAAGAGTTTTTAAAGTCTCAAGAGGTATTTAGGCTCAACTCCGCAATGGTTTTAAGATCTGAATCTGCAGTTATGGCGGTTGCAAGTAAGATTCTTCTGTGATAAACACTAAAAATTATAATTTTAAGATTTTTTTGGATATAATTCCATTTCAAACAATCTGCACCCATACAGATTTAAAAAATATATAGATATACGTACACGACGTGTATCAAAAGGCAAACGAAATGAAAAAAAACTTACACCCAGAATTTGTAACTTGTACTGTAACATGTGCATGTGGAAACAGTTTTGAGAACAAAGCGGCTCAAGATACACTTAAAATAGACATCTGTAATGAGTGTCACCCATTCTTCACAGGTTCTGAAAGAATGGTAGATACAGCTGGTAGAATCGAGAAGTTTAACGCTCGTTACGCTAAAAAATAGTC
>JAYEHI010000252.1:0-7379 GCA_034659455.1 Campylobacterota bacterium
GCTAAAGAGTCTGGGAGGAATTGTGTTAAAACAGAGTTAGATATATAACTCTATTTTAATAACTTAAATCATGATTCCTCGAATCATATAAAATAGTACAGCAGAAAGTACTGCTGCTGCTGGAACTGTGATAATCCAGGCAGCGATGATTTTTTTCACAGCATCACGTTTTACGTATTCCACTTTTTTAATCTGTTTGATATGTTTTTTCGTTGATTTGATAATCTTCTCTTCATCAGCGATTAATTTGTAGAGCTCAACAACTCTCTCATATTCGGTACTACTTTTTTCAGCTTTGTTCTCTAGTGTTTTAAGTTCTGCTTGATAAGCATGAAGAGTGGTTTTTTCATCTTTTATAGTCTCTTTATCCTCTTCTATAGTTGTATCCGTGTCAGTTAGATGAAGATACTCTCTTAAGAAACCAACACCAAAAACACCACCTATCGCGATATGAGTTGAACTAACAGGAAGTCCAAGTTGAGAAGCGATAATAACAGTAATGGAAGCTGCCATTGCGATGGAAAAGGCTCTAATTTGATCGAGTTCGGTTATCTCGCTACCGACAGTTCTAATGAGCTTTGGACCATAGAGTGCAAGACCTAGTGCAATACCAAGAGCACCAACTCCCATCACCCACAGAGGTATGCTTGCTTTAGAAGAGATACCACCATTGACTACCGCGTCATTAATAGCCGCTAAAGGTCCGATGGCATTTGCAACGTCATTGGCACCATGCGCAAAAGAGAGGAGGGCAGCTGCAAAGATAAGAGGAATAGTAAAGAGTGT
Organism: Campylobacterota bacterium; assembly: GCA_034659455.1. Taxonomy (GTDB): domain Bacteria; phylum Campylobacterota; class Campylobacteria; order Campylobacterales; family Sulfurimonadaceae; genus Sulfurimonas. Next base: position 787 of record JAYEHI010000252.1, read on the forward strand.
GTTGACTGAAGCTTTATTATTTTCAAGTACAGTTTTGTTTGAAGTTAGTTTTGCTTTGATGACAAAGTAAATTGTTATTGCAACAACACCACCCATAACTAAAGCGGTTAGCAGTGAAGGTTTTTTGCTCATCTCTATGGATATGAGTGGTAAAAAGTTTAAGACTTCTACAACTTGTGGCCATATTTTTTTCAGACCCTTGAGTGTTAGGTAAGTCACAAATGCCCATGACATGAGTGCTACAAAAACAGGTACCCACTTTTGTGCAGCTTTGACTTTATCATCTTGAAAGACTATTGATTTTTTGATGGCAAAAAGAAATGCAGCGGCGATAATACCGCCTAAGACAGGAGATATAACCCATGAAGCCGCTATTTTACCCATAGTAGCCCATGAGACGATACTAAATCCTGCAGCAGCGATACCTGCACCCATAACACCACCAACTATCGAGTGTGTTGTAGAGACTGGAGCCTTCATCATAGTAGCAAAATTTAACCACAGAGCAGCAGCTAAAAGAGCTGCCATCATAGCCCAAATGAATGGATCGGCATTTCCACCAAACGCTGAGATGTCAATGATACCTTTTTTGATTGTTTTGACAACTTCTCCACCAGCGATGAGTGCACCACCAGCTTCAAAGATAGCAGCAATCACGATAGCCATAGTCATTGTCATTGCTTTTGAACCAACTGCCGGTCCTACATTGTTAGCAACATCGTTCGCTCCAATGTTCATAGCCATATACGCACCTATGAGAGCGGCTATCGCCAAGAACATATTGTTTGGGATGCCACCATTGCTAAAAAAACTATATGTTAAGACAGCTATCATAAAAAAGAGGGAAAAGCCTAAACGAGTAAAGTCAGTTCCACTTTTTTTAAGCGCTTCTTCTTCTAGTTTTTTCATTGTTTGTATTTCCATTTACTTCTCTTCTTTGACGATAGAGGCTTTGATGATTTCAACTCTTGAGGTTGGTTTACTTCTATTTACTGCTACATTATTTAGCTTATTTAGGGCTTTATATGAGTCAGGAGTAATCTGACCAAATATAGTGTGACGACCATTAAGCCATGGTGTTGGAGCGGTTGTGATAAAAAACTGACTCCCATTCGTGGATGGACCACGGTTTGCCATCGCTAAAATACCAGCTTTGTCAAATACTTTATCTCTGTATTCGTCTTTAAAGTCTTTTTTCCAGATACTTTCACCACCACGACCGCTCTGGGTAGGATCTCCACCTTGAATCATAAAGTCTTTGATAATTCTGTGAAAAGCTACACCATCGTAGTAGCCATTTTTTATATGAGTCATAAAGTTCTCTACTGCTAATGGAGCTACATCGGGAAACAGTTCTATCTCTATATCGCCAAGTGTGGTATGAAGGAGAACAAGAGGATAAGAAGTTTTAGTTTGAACCTGTTTAGGAGTCTCGTGGCTTTTTGATGGTGCGTCAGAAGCGCAAGCTGAAAAAGAAAAAGTTAAAAAGAGAGCGGTAATAGCAATTAGTATGTTTTTATTCATAGTTTAGTTTTCCTCAAATGTAAGACAAACGGAGTTAATGCAGTAGCGTAAGTTGGTTGGGGCTGGACCATCGGGAAAAACATGACCTAGGTGAGCATCACATGATGAGCAGACTACTTCAACGCGAACCATGCCATGGCTAGAGTCCTTTATCTCAGTGACGGCGTCTTCGACAGATTCGTAGTAGCTTGGCCAACCGGTTCCAGAATCAAACTTCGTATCTGATTCAAAGAGAGGCGCACCACAGCAGACACATTTGTAAGTGCCTTCGCCCTTATAGTCATAAAACTCACCAGAAAACGGTGCTTCGGTACCATGCATTCTACAGACAGAAAAAGCTTCAGGACTAAGCTGAGCCTTCCACTGAGCTTCGCTCTTGATTACTTTCATATTGACTCCTTAAGTTTTTTATCTCTTGGCAATCTTCTTCATAGAGAATATCGACGCTGATAGTGGATAAATTGAAGGCATATTCTATCTCATTTTTGCTGGTAAAACATAAATCCATTAAAATAATATGCTTTGAGTTGAGAGCATTGATATCTTTGTATGTGCATAAAGATAAATTGTTATCTTTTTGATTATTTAAATGAATGGTGCTATCGAGTATGTTTGGCTCATTTTCAATAAAATGTTCTAAATCGTCCTTTAGTTTTTGACGACTTAAAGTGTTACTGACAACTAGGATATCTGTTGCATTTTTATTTATAAGTGAAGCTATTAAGTGTAAGGCTTTAGCATGAGGATTTGTTTTATGAAAGGAGACCGTTCTCTCTTTTAATCTAAAGTTTTTATTTAAAAGTAACTCTGATGAATCATCTGGTTCATTTACAAGGAGTAAGCTAGAGTTTTTTTGTATATGTTTTAGATACGGTAGGAACTCAGGCAAGTAGATATCTGCATCATCACACATGATTAAATCAGCGACTTTAAAGCTTTTTTTCATAAGTTTATCATCTATCTCTACCAAACTTAATCTATCTCTACCTAGTTTGTCTTGATGCCTATTGAGAAGCTCAAGTGGTGTTATGATTTCTATAAGTGTTAGGTCAATCTCTATAATAGCTCTCTCAACCATTTCAAGGAGTTTTTTCTTAAAAATATCACAACTCAATATAGTGGGTTTTATGATAATAATACTTTGAGACTGTTTGTTGAAAACTTCAACCATGGCTTTTAAAAGTAAGAGACTACTTTTTCCACTTCCGTGTAGACCGTTTAAATTCTCAAGACTACCTAGCTCTTTATCTATAAATGCCATCTGCTCTTGAGTCAGGGCATGGATGTCATTTTTTTCATCTATAATCGCATACTGAACAAGGAGTGTGCCAATAATTGTATCCACTGAAGGGAGATTATGGTTTTCATCTGAAGCAGCTTGGAGTTTTTTAAAGATATCAGCGGGCATTGAGTCGCTGAAGATAACTTTCTCTTGCGGAATCAACTCTTTAAATGGATAAGTTAAATGCTCATACTCATAAGTATTTAAATTTTCCATCAATAAATAGTTGAAAATTGGAACCCCATCATTATGTATGAGTTCATTGAATTTTTTGCGAATTATATTGTGCGTATTTTCAAAAGCTAGTGTATTGCTCGAAGCCTCTTGGCACTCTGCTTTTTGTATATCGGCATTTTTAAGTTCGTCAAATGTCCACTCTTTATGTTCAAATATATATATACCGCGAAGATGATCAAGTACCATAAGTGGGATTTGATAAGATTTAGTGTGATGATATATAACTACATCTTTATAGATGTGCAGATTGCTCTGTTGTGATAACTCTTTAAGTCTTTTTACTAAGAGTGAGTCAGGAACTTTAAGTGTCTTGTTTTTCTTGGAGAAGAGGGAAGTTAATGAGGTTAGATTCATGTTAGAAGTAGATAGCTATGCTTAATAAAGTATAGCTATCTTAGTAACTATTTGCCTGAAGCTACACGGTCTTTAAGACCTTTACCAGCTTTAAACTTAGGAACCATTTTATCTTGAGTTGTGTAAGTTTTATCAGTACCTGGTACTTTACCACTTTTACCTTTTTGAAGAGCAGCAACAAAACTACCAAAACCTACTAAAGAAACATCCTCTTTTTTAACTAATGCAGTTGTAACTGCTTCTGTGAATGCTTTGATGGCATTTTCTGCTTCAACTTTAGTTTTGTACTCACCGCTAGCTTGTACTAATTCAACGAATTGTGCTTTATTCATAGATAAACCCTTGGATTAAAATATTTTCCGAACTTCCATCGTGGACGGATATAATTCAGCTATAGACACTGTATACTTTATTTGCTTAAATTTTTCTTCTTTTTGTAGAAATGGAGTAATAATTGTGAGATATTTGTTTCTTTTAGTCCCTGTTCTGCTTGTTTTAGAAGCTTTGTAGTACCGAGAAGGGATTGCTTAGAAAGAATTAAAGATGATATTTCTTTTAGTTTTTGATATTTATCACTCTGTGTATGTATGGATAAAAATACTTCATCAAGCCCGTCTCTTTCATTTTTCGTTAGTACACTCATTTAGCTAATACTCAAGTCTATTGATTTTTCTAACAGCACGAATAACTTCATCATCGTCTAATGTTCCTAGCATTTGCATAACAGTAGCTGCAGCCTGAGGTTTTGCACGGCCCAGCTTCCAGTCTTGGTATGTTCGCATAGAGATACCAAAACGCGCAGACATATCTTTTAAAGATATCTTTTTACCGTTGTTTTGAGATTCAAGCGAGTTATGAAGGATATTAAACAGATCATCAATTTTCATGAAAATATTATACGGATTTAATACTTAAATATACATTTAAATTAGTATAAACATCTACAAAATGTATATAATATAATTTAATCAGTATGTTATATACAATATATAATATTTCTAATACATTATATATCTATATATACACGGAAAACCGTGTGTAGTTTACATAGAAAATGACTCTTGAGTATATTGGTTTTTTTTAGAAGTTTTTTGCTTGATTAGTTTAGACTATGTTTTTATTGAATACATAGTCTTAAAAATGTGGAAGTGGAATAGGGTTTTAGGTGGTTAGTATTCTAGGAGATCACTGTAGTCATATTTTGAAAAGTTGAGATATATTTTTGAGTCTTTAATGATAACTCGTACATCTTCGTCTTGTACCGCTAAAAATCTTTTTTTGATTATCTTTTTTTGGTAGGTTTGTAAATCTGTCTCTTTGAGATAGCTTTTAAGTTCTATTAGAGACTCCTCTTTTGGTGCAGTGACATTCTGCTTTTGCAGGGATGGAGAGGATGGTACTGTTTGAACTTCATGGATTGTTCCACTATTTTCTTGTGTCAGTTTTGCATTGATGAGTTCTAAAATGTTTTTGAGTTGCTCATCTTTGTTGCTATAAACTTGCTCTATCTTACTCATTTCGTCACGTAGCATCTGCTCTTTATCGTCTATGAGTTTATCTATCTTAGCCTCTAGCATCAAGATTTTCTCTTTGAGCTGTTGATTCTCTTTTTGGTAGAGCCCTAAAACCATAGCAACAGTTGTTTTAGTTTTTTTGAGAGGAGCTGGAGTCTGTGCTTTTACTTGAAGAGACTTCTCTTTTTGTGTGTTTATCTCCCCTATTTTATCGTTATCAACGCTACTTTTTGGAACTATAATGTATGTAATGCTATTTTCTATTATATAGTTTAGTTTTTTTGTACGTAGTTTAGAATTTATCATCTCTTTTGACATTTTAAAATGCTTTGAATATTCATCTAGTGTAAGTCTCATTGTTTCTCCTTTTTATATTAGTGAGTTGAAGTTTATGTCTGGTGGATTTATTATGCCAGGTTTTCTTAGCCATATTAAACATCCCTGTTTTTCTTTACCGTGTTTGTCAGTAAAAGAGTATAAACTAGACTTTTTTAGCTGATGATCTCTTAAAAGCGTATTGTAGTCTTGGTGCAGTACTAAAAATTTTTGAAAATTTTTATAGGCAATATCTGAAATCATTACAGTTGATATAGTGAAGTTTTTGACTTCTAAATATCTTGAGCAGTCGTTAAGCCCATCTCCTATAAAGTTTTTACTACCAAGAATATCTGTAAATTCGTTTACTTCACCCGTGTGAACAGCTATTTTAATACCTTCAAAGTAAGGGTATCTACTGGTTATGTAGTCTGAAAAATTATTAAAACTGAGACCTAAAATTGCGCCAAAGCCTTTAAGACGTGGATTTAGTATGCAGTAGAAACCATCACCAGTCGATACAAATCCAATGATGAATTTGGAGAGAGGCATATTAGAGTTTATAAGCATTTTTTCTATAATCTTTTTGAAGCTTTTTGTTAAAAAGTTTACTATTTCCAACTGCTGCGAAGATGAAAGCCGTGAAAAGCTAATAATATCAATAAGAACAATGTCAGTAATGAGTTCTTTGGTTTTGTGTTGCGCCATCTGCTCTATCTAGTTATGAAATTGAGTTCATTTTATCATAAAGTTCTTTTAAATGAACTTTTCAATATAATTTTCAAAATAATTTCAATTTATGAGGTGGGTCTGATGAGTAAAGGTATTTTAGATATTGTAAAACCAGGAGTTCTTTTTGGCGATGACGTTCAAAAAGTTTATGAACATGCAAAAGAGGTTGGTTTCGCCATACCCGCAGTAAATGTTGTGAGTACAGACTCTATAAATGGTGTTTTAGAAGCCGCTGCAAAAGTAAACTCTCCCGTAATTATACAATTCAGTAATGGTGGAGCTTCTTATTATGCTGGAAAAGGACTTTCAAATGAAAATGAAAAGTCCGCTATTGCTGGTGCTGTTTCAGGTGCAATGCATACACATATGATAGCTGTAGCTTATGGTGTACCGGTTATACTTCACACCGACCATGCGGCAAAAAAACTTCTTCCTTGGATAGATGCACTTTTAGACGCTGGAGAAGATTACTACAAAATTCATGGAAAACCACTTTTCTCTTCACATATGTTAGACCTCTCAGAAGAGACACTTGATGAAAATATTTCTACTTGTAAAGCTTACTTAGAGAGAATGAGTAAAATAGGCATGAGCATAGAGATAGAGCTTGGCTGCACAGGTGGAGAAGAGGATGG
>JAYEHI010000253.1:0-26448 GCA_034659455.1 Campylobacterota bacterium
GCAAAAAGCAAACTTTACAAAACTATCTACCAATAAACTCTCTGCACAAAAAGATGGGTATCGATTTTTTATGGAAAAAGAGATTTATGAGCAGGCTGATGTGATAGCCGATACTCTTCTTGGGCGTCTCAGCGATGAAGAAGTTCTCTTTGATGAACTAGACGATGCTCTTTTTGAAGGGGTTAACGAGATAAAACTCTGCGCTTGTGGAACGTCTTATCACTCAGCGCTTACAGCGACGTATCTCTTTGAACGCCACGCTAAAATAAAAACTTCCATAGAAGTCGCTTCCGAGTTCAGATATCGCGAGCCGATTATGAGTAAAGAAACTCTTTTTGTCGTTATATCACAAAGTGGAGAAACCGCCGATACTCTTGAAACACTGAAGATGGCAAAAGCCGCTGGACTAAAAACGCTAGTCATCTGTAACGTGGACAACTCTTCTATGGTGCGTTTAGCAGATGCTTGTATTCTAACTCGTGCTGGAGTTGAAAAAGGTGTAGCTTCGACAAAAGCTTTTGCTACTCAAGTAACCGTTTTTTGGATGATGAGTCTCTATCTTGCTGCGAAGCGAAACTCAATGACCTCTCAAGAGATAGCAGAATCTATAACACACCTTCGAGCAATTCCAACTAGTGTAAAAGTAAGTAACGATATGCACGAGAGAATAAAACGTCTCTCCAAACGCTACCTCCATGGGCATGGTTTTTTCTTTATTGGGCGCGATGTATTTTATCCACTTGCTCTAGAAGGTGCTTTAAAACTCAAAGAGATTTCCTACCTTCATGCCGAGGGATACCCAAGTGGAGAGATGAAACATGGTCCAATCGCCCTTGCCGATCCTGAACTCTTTACCATAGCCCTACTTCCTCAACATCTACTCTATGAAAAAGCAAAATCAAATGTAGAAGAGCTAAGTGCAAGAGATAGCACTATCTGTGCTATTAGCCCACTAACATTTGATAAAGCCGATGACTTTATATCTATAAACAGTTCCAATCACTATATGCTAGAGTTTTTTGAGATGATGGTAGCACTGCAACTTCTCTCTTTGGAGATATCCATTAGACTCGGAAATGATGTAGATATGCCAAGAAACCTCGCAAAAAGTGTTACAGTAGAGTAGCGGGTATTAGTATCTATAGTCAGTGAGTATTCTCATATAATTTGCTCTTTGATACGCTGCTGGATTGGATGTATGATGCAAAGAGATACTCCCCTTCATCTGCTCGATAGAGACATACTCTTTCTCCTCCATCCAAGTTACTAAATCCTCAAGTACTTTTTCTATATGCCCTGCCCCATTTTTCAAAATAGCACTTACCATCTGTACTGCATCCGCACCACTCATCATCGACTTTAGTATATCTTCATGAGTGTTTACTCCCGTAGATGCACATAAAGAGGTATCTAGCTTATTGTAGAGAATAGCACTCCATCGAAGTGTTTCACTCAACTCTTTTGAAGAAGTTGGGTTTATCGTCTGAATCGCATTTAAGTTTTCCAAGTCTATGTCTACATGAACAGGACGATCAAAAAGTACAAGTCCAGAAGCTCCAGCGTTTACTAACTCTTTAGCCATCTGAGCGGGAGCCGAAAAATAAGCATTCATTTTGACACTTACCGGAATACTTACATACTCTTTAACAGCCAAGAGAGCCTCTATATAGAGTTTTTCTACCTCTCTAGCATCTGTCTCTGTATCCGTTGGAATATAGGTTATATTTAACTCTATCGCATCCACTCCAGCCTTTTCTAGTTTTTTTGCATACTCTTGCCATCCACCCTTTGAAACGCCATTAAGGGATGCTATGATGGGAATGGAAATATTCTCTTTTAATCTTCTAATCTCATCGAGATAATCATCTGATTCTATATTGCTCAAGGCTACCTCTGGAAAATAACCCAAAGCCTCTGCATAATCTTCACTCCCTTTAAAGAGAAAATGATCTAACTCATGCATCTCATGATTTATCTGCTCTTCAAAAATCGAATGAAGCACTATAGCTGCTGCTCCACTCTCCTCTAATGCTACGATAGACTCAAAAGAAGCAGTCAAAGGAGATGCTCCAACAATGATAGGGTTTTTAAGTTTAAGTCCCATGTATATAGTAGTTAAATCCATCTCTTTACTCCTCTTCTTTTGATGACATCTGCGCTAAGTTTTCATAGCGTTTATACATATCTTTTGCATGTTCCCTAGCGGTACTCAAATACTCTTTTGCACTCTTTTGGTTTAGTTTTTCCACCATTTTAAAACGTGTCTCTTGATACATAAAGTTTTTCACGTCAACTACCGGTCCTTTGTAGTCAAGCTGCATAGGGTTTTTACCCTCTTTTTCTAAACTCGGGTTATATCTAAACATAGGCCACAGACCTGATTCAACTGCTAGTTTTTGATGAGCCATTCCGAAGCGAAGGTCATATCCATGTGCAACGCAGTGTGAATACGCGATGATGATGGAAGGACCATCATAAGCTTCAGCTTCTACAAAAGCTTTTACACTCTGTGCATCACTCGCACCCATAGCTACTTTTGCGACATAAACGCCACCATAGGCTATAGCCATCATCGCTAAATCTTTTGGAGTTTGTGCTTTTCCTGAAGCTGCGAATTTTGCTATCGCTCCTGTCATAGTAGCTTTTGACTGCTGTCCACCTGTGTTTGAGTAGACTTGCGTATCAAGCACTAAGATATTGACATTTTTTCCACTTGATAGTACATGGTCAAGTCCACCATAACCGATATCATAAGCCCAACCATCGCCACCAATCATCCAGACAGATTTTTTTACTAGGTAGTCGCACAGATTAGAGAGTCTCGCAGCATCATCACCTTTTGTCTCTTTAAGTACTTCTTTGAGTTTTGCTACTCTCTGTCTCTGAGTGAAAATCTCCGGCTCGTCTTCTTGTGAAGAGTTTAAGATACTCTCACTTAGTTCCACTCCTATCTCCTCTTTAATTCTAAAAAGGATATCTCTTGCATTGTCTATATGGTTGTCAATAGCAAGTCTAAAACCTAAGCCAAACTCCGCATTATCTTCAAAAAGTGAGTTTGACCAAGCAGGTCCTCTTCCTTCATCGTTTTTCTTCCATGGTGTTGTTGGAAGATTTCCTCCATAGATAGAGGAGCATCCTGTGGCGTTTGCTACTACCATCCTATCTCCAAAGAGTTGTGAGGCTAGTTTTACATATGGTGTTTCACCACACCCTGGACATGCACCCGAGAACTCAAAAAGTGGTTCAAGAAACTGGCTCTCTTTGGCTTTTTCATGGTTTAGTTTAGATCTATCATAGTTTGGAAGTTGCGTAAAATAGTCCCAATTAATGACACCATCATCATGTGCGACTTCTTGAGGAACCATATTAATGGCTTTTAGGTTTGTTTGAGACTTATTTTTCGCAGGACATACTTCTACACAAAGAGAACATCCTGTACAGTCTTCAACTGCTACTTGAATTGTAAACTGCTCGCTTGCTTCAAAGGTTTTTCCTTTTGCTTTTATATAGGAAAATATTTCAGGAGCACTCTCTAAAATCTCTTCATCAACTACCTTGGAGCGAATCGCTGCATGAGGACAGACTATTACACATTTATTACACTGTATACATGTATCTGCATCCCAAACTGGTACTTCTAAGGCTATGTTTCTTTTTTGATACTGAGTCGTTCCCGTTGGCCATGTTCCATCGACCGGGATAGCTGAAACAGGAAGTTCATTTCCATCGCCTGAAATGATTTTGGCAGTTATCTCTTTAACAAAGTCGTCAAAATCACCCTTAACGACCGGCTGCATATTTTTACTACCCTGTGCACTTGTTGGAACATTTACTTCATGAAGATTTACGAGAGCATTATCAACGGCTAGATTGTTCATCTCTACGATTTTCTTGCCCTTACTTGAGTAACTTTTTTCTATGCTATGTTTTATTTTTTCTATTGCTTCATCTTTTTCTAAAACGCCAGAGATAGCGAAGAAACATGTCTGCATTACTGTATTTATTCGTCTTCCCATACCACTTGCTTTAGAAACCTTGGCACCATCTATGACAAAAAACTTTAGCTCTTTGTTGATTATTTCCTCTTGTACTACCCTAGGGAGTTTTGAAAAAACGATATCTTTAGAAAAAGGAGAGTTAAGCAAAAAAGTCGCCCCTTTGTCAGCGTACTGTAAAATATCTAACTTCTCCAAAAACACACTCTGATGACAAGCTATGAAACCAGCTCTTTCTATAAGATAAGTAGAACGAATATATTCCGGACCAAAACGCAGATGCGAGGTTGTCATAGAACCTGACTTGTTTGAGTCATAAACAAAATAACCCTGTACAAAATTCTCTGTCCCCTCTCCTATTATTTTTATCGTATTTTTATTTGCCCCTACCGTTCCATCACTTCCTAGTCCAAAGAACATAGCTTGGAGAGTTTTTTTGCTTGTGATCCTAAAAGATTTATCCCACTCTAAAGATGTATGACTTACATCATCGTAGATTCCTATAGTGAAGTGGTTTTTTGGTTTCTCTTTTGAGAGTTCATCATACACTGCCTTCACCATAGAAGGAGTAAACTCTTTTGAGGAAAGCCCATACCTTCCACCAATAATTCTGGGCATATCAAAACCTAAAGTTCCCTCTTCTCGAACTTCATTAAGAGCATTGACTACATCAAGATAAAGAGGCTCGCCAGAAGCTCCAATCTCTTTTGTTCTATCTAGCACTGCAATCGATTTTGTAGTTTTTGGTATTGTCTCAATGAAGTGCTTTATGGGAAATGGTCTATAGAGTCTCACCTTTATAAGAGCAATCTTTTCACCTCTCTCACATAAATATTCTACTGTTTCATGAACAGTCTCAGCCCCTGAACCCATTATAATTATAATTCGCTCAGCATCCCTAGCTCCAATATAATCAAAAAGCTTATAAGAGCGTCCCGTAAGTGAAGCGAACTTATCCATACTTTTTTGAAGAATATCTGGTAGTTTTTCATAGTGAGTGTTTATGCTCTCTCTGCCTTGAAAATAGACATCAGGATTTTGAGATGTACCTCGAATAACTGGATGATCAGGTGAAAGTCCGCGTTTGCGGTGCCCCGTAACAAGTTGCTCATCTATCATCTCTTTGAGAACACTCTCATCGAGTAACTCTATCTTACTGACTTCATGAGAAGTCCTAAAACCATCAAAAAAGTGTAAAAAAGGTATTCGCGACTCAAGAGACGCCGCTTGAGATATAAGAGCCATGTCATGAGCTTCTTGAACAGAGTTTGAGGCGAGCATGGCAAAACCTGTTTGACGAACCGACATAACATCACTATGGTCACCAAAAATAGATAGCCCTTGAGCCGCAAGAGAACGGGCCGCTACATGAAAAACCGTAGGAGTAAGTTCTCCTGCGATTTTATACATATTTGGGATCATCAGTAAAAGACCCTGAGAAGAGGTGAAGGTAGTGGTTAAAGCTCCAGTTTGAAGTGAGCCATGAACAGTTCCACTCGCTCCTCCTTCACTCTGCATCTGCATGATTTGAGGCAAACCACCAAAAATATTTTTCTCTTTTCTCATTGTGTAGATTTCGCTCAACTCTGACATAGGAGAGGATGGGGTGATAGGATATATCGCAATAACTTCGTTGATTTTATGGGCAACTCTTGCAACTGCCTCATTACCATCAATACTTAGGTAAACTTTTTTCATGGATGCACCTTTTATTTACTTGAAATTAACATAGTTTACTCTCTGTTTTCTTTAACAAACTTAAAAGCATAATATATGATACAATTCGATTTTAATTGAAATAAATAATTATTATAGAAGGTCATAAATATGCTAGTACACATCTGCTGTAGCGTTGATTCACACTTTTTTTTAGAAAAACTTCAAGCTGATTACCCTGAAGAAAAGCTCACTGGTTTTTTTTATGACCCAAACATTCACCCCTACTCTGAGTACCAACTTCGCCTACTAGATGTTGAGCGTTCATGCAAAAAACTCGGTATCGATTTACTTGAGGGTGAGTATGACTATGAAAACTGGCTTCAAGCCGTTCGTGGTTTAGAAAAAGAGCCAGAAAAAGGGGCACGTTGTGAAGTCTGCTTTGATAAGCGCTTCATCACTAGTGCGAAAAAAGCCCTTGAAATTGGTGAAGAAAAAATCACGACCACTCTACTCGTTAGCCCTCTCAAGTCACAAGAACAACTCAAACGCGTAGGCGATGAGTTTCATGAAAAACATGGAGTTGAGTTTATAGCGGTTGATTATAGAAGTGGCGGTGGAACACAAGACCAGTCTCGCGTCACAAAAGAAGAACAGCTCTACCGTCAAGACTACTGTGGCTGTATTTTTGGGCTTACTATGCAACGCGAACAGCAGGATAAACTTATGGATGAGATGTTCTCTCCCATCTCTAACTCCACCCTTCCAGCTTCCATAGAGGAGCGTTTAGAGATGTATGCTAAACGCAACAAGCTAGAGGATGAAGGAGTTGAGTACAAGATAATAAAACAGAAGTTTTTAAACTATAGACAGTTTAATTTTAAAGTTATTAAGGGCAAAACAAATGTTCTTGAGGCTTATGCTCTGAGTTACTCTACACTACCGCGCTCTCGTGCTCAAGGGAAAGTCGAATATAGTGTAAACGGTATTCACTATTTTAACCGTGAAGAGATAAAGTTTATCACTCTTGATTTTTACAATCAAGAAAATAGGACAGACTATAAAAGTGTTAAAGAGCTAATATTTAATCCACTTTCTCAAGAAAAAGAGCTAAGGTTTCGAAGCTCTTTAAACGCCACTGCTTATGATTTAAGTCCCATAATCGTAATGGATGAGATACCTCAAGGAAAGCTTACCATCACCCTAGAGACAAAGACTTACGAAGATGTGAAAGAAAAACTAATCATTCTATAATCTTTATTTAGCTAAAATATCCAAAATATTATTACAAGGCTTATTAATTATGATTATGGATGTTATGGAAATTCAAGAGATATTACCCCACAGATACCCTTTTTTACTAGTGGATCGTGTGACAGAAATTGTCAAGGGTGAGTCTATAGATGCTTATAAAAATGTATCTATATCAGAACCAGTATTTCAAGGTCACTTTCCAGGTCATCCTATCTACCCAGGCGTTATGATTTTAGAGGGAATGGCACAAGCTGGTGGTGTTTTAGCATTTAGAAGTATGGACCTTACACCTGAAGATGCTGCTACAAAAGTTGTTTACTTTATGAGTATAGACAAAGCAAAATTTCGTTCACCTGTGAAACCTGGTGACAAGCTAGAGTATAAGATTTCCGTTATCAAACAAAAAGGCGCTATCTGGTTACTTAAGGGCGAAGCTTTTGTTGATGGCAAGTTAACAAGCGAAGCGGAACTCAAAGCTATGATAGTAGACAAGTAGAAATAGTAGCTATGTCAAATATATCTAAACTCGCCGTAATTGAAGATGGTGCCATAATCGGTGAAAATGTCGAAATTGGTGCTTTTTGTTTTATATCTTCACAAACAACTATAGGCGATGGAACTACAATCGCTCAGAGTGCTTGTATTTATGGAAAGACAACTATCGGTAAGAATAATAAAATCTTTTCACACGCCGTTATAGGTTCCATTCCTCAAGACTTAAAGTTCAACGGTGAAGATGTTGAACTCATTATTGGCGACAACAATACCATTAGAGAGTTTACACTCTTCAACCCAGGGACTAAAGGGGGTGGTGGCAAAACCATCATCGGAAACCATAATCTCTTTATGGGTTATGTTCACCTTGGTCATGACGTTATCATTGGAAACCACTGTATCTTAGCAAACGCAGCAACTCTTGCTGGTCATGTTGAGCTTGGTGATTATGTAGTTGTTGGCGGGATGACCCCTATTCATCAGTTTGTACACATAGGGGACTATGCCATGGTTGGAGGTGCTAGTGCTCTTTCACAAGATGTGCCTCCATTTTGTATGGCTGAGGGCAATCGTGCGACCCTACGTGGACTCAACCTTACAGGTCTTAGACGTAACCTAGAACGCGACGAAATAAATGAACTAAAATCAGCCTATAGAGAGCTTTTTGAATCAGGTAAACCACTCAAGGATACTGCGAGTGAGATTTTAGAAAATACAACAAATCATTATGTTAATGATTTATGCGATTTTGTTTTAAAAACAAAACGCGGAATTCCATTTGAGAGAAAAAATATATGATAAATAGACACTGTAGCTTCTGTGATGCAAGTGAGAGCGAAGAGAATCCTCTAATAGCCGGTAATGGCGTTTACATCTGTAAAAACTGTGTAACGTCGGCTTATAAAATAATGTTTGGTGATGAAAAAGCTATAAGCGAAGAGGCTAATCAAGAGTTACTCGAAGCTGTCGATACTCTAATGACTCCAAAAGAGCTAAATAATTTTTTAGGTGATTACATCATCGGTCAAGAGAGAGCTAGAAAGCTTTTAAGTGTTGCCGTATACAACCACTATAAACGTATCTTTAAAACTCACGACTTAGAAGATAAAGAGACTGAGATAGCAAAATCAAACGTACTTCTTATTGGCCCGACTGGTTCAGGTAAAACATTAATGGCTCAGACTATCGCTCGTGTCTTAAATGTTCCTATCGCAATCGCGGACGCTACAAGCCTTACTGAAGCTGGTTATGTTGGTGAAGACGTAGAAAATATATTAACGAAACTGATTCAAGCTGCCGATGGCGACGTTGAGCGTGCACAAAAAGGTATCATCTTTTTAGATGAAGTAGACAAAGTAGCTCGTATGAGTGAAAACCGTTCTATTACTCGCGATGTCTCTGGAGAGGGTGTACAACAAGCTCTACTTAAAATCATCGAAGGCTCATCCGTAAACATTCCGCCAAAAGGTGGACGTAAGCACCCAAATCAAGAGTTTACAGCTATTGACACTACAAATATTTTGTTTATATGTGGAGGAGCATTTGATGGCCTTGAAGAGATTCTTAAACGCAAGCAAGGCGAAAATGTCCTCGGTTTTGGACATGACAAAAAAACCAAAGATGAAAAGAAACCAACATTTGATATGGTAGAACCGGATGACTTAGTTCATTTTGGTCTTATACCGGAGCTTGTTGGGCGCTTACCAATCATAGCGTCTCTTAGCGAAATTAGTGAACAGGATATGGTTCGTATTTTAACTGAGCCTAAAAACTCACTTATTAAACAGTACCAAAAACTCTTCTCTATTGACGATGTTGAGTTAAACTTTGAAGATGACGCTCTTCTTGCTATAGCTAAAAAATCTATCAAACGTAAAACTGGTGCTCGTGGTCTTCGTGCTATTTTAGAAGAGAACATGATAGACATTATGTATGAACTTCCAGAGTATGCAGGTTATGAAGTGCTTATCACTAAAGAAGTGATAGATGACGCAGATGAGCCAGCTTACATCAAAAAAACAAAAACAGCATAAGGCGAAGAGATGATATTTAACAAACTAGTGGGACTGTTTTCAAATGACTTATCTATAGATTTAGGTACTGCCAACACTATCGTGATAGCTAAAGGACGAGGAATCATTATCAACGAGCCATCTGTTGTTGCGGTAAAAACTGAAAAGTATGGACAAAGCCGTGTCTTAGCCGTTGGGCATGATGCAAAAGAGATGGTTGGTAAAACACCTGGAAACATTAGAGCTATCCGTCCTATGCGTGATGGCGTTATTGCAGACTTCGATATGACTGAAAAAATGATACGTAAGTTCATTGAAAAAGCGCATGGAAGAAGTGCTCTTATATCCCCGCGTATCATCATCTGTGTTCCTTACGGTCTTACTCAAGTTGAACGCAAGGCTGTTCGAGAGTCTGCTCTCTCGGCTGGGGCTCGTGAAGTTTTTCTTATAGAAGAGCCTATGGCGGCTGCTATTGGTGCTGGTGTTGACATTCGTGAGCCACAAGGAAACTTAGTTGTAGATATCGGTGGTGGTACTACAGAGATTGGTGTAGTTTCTCTTGGAGGTCTTGTTCTCTCTAAGTCTATCCGCACAGCAGGCGATAAGATAGACCAAGGCATCATTAACTACGTAAGAAAAAAATATAATCTTCTTATCGGTGAACGCGTAGCAGAAGATATTAAAATAAATATCGGAACTGCTGTTACACTAGATGAAGAGCTCTCTATGGTTGTCAATGGTCGTGACCAAGTTGAAGGGCTTTTAAGTTCAGTAGAGCTTACAAGCGAAGACGCAAGAGACGCTATGAAAGAGCCTCTAAAAGAGGTTGCAGAAGCACTTCGTGATGTACTAGAGCAGATGCCACCAGATTTAGCTGGAGACATTGTGAACCACGGTATTATCTTAACGGGAGGTGGAGCACTTATTCGTCAACTAGACAAGTACCTCTCAGACATAGTGAAAATTCCAGTCTTTGTTGCTGATGAGCCACTTCTTGCAGTTGCTCGTGGAACTGGTCGTGCTCTTGAAGAGATAGACTTACTACAAGAACTATTTGAGAATGAATAAAGAGTTATTCTCTTACTTCTTTGTAATAGGTGCGTTTATAGTTGGCGCACTCTACTACAGCAATGCTATTCAATCTCCTATAACAACCTCTCTGAACTATCTTAAAACAAGCTATCACAACTCTCATCAATTTATTAGTGATACCATTGACAAACATTTTTTTCAAGCTTATGAAATTGAAAAACTCAAGGTAGAACTCCAACAATATGAAAACAATCACCTTATTATGCAGGAGTTGGCTAATGAAGTTGATGACTTACATAAAGAGAGAAACTCTACCATCTCAAATAATACAGATGTAGCTCTAGTACGTGCTATTTCATACGAGCAGTTTGGCAACTTCAACCGTGTATGGATGGAAATAGCTGAATATAACTCTTCAAAAATATATGGACTCACCTATAAAGAGCTAGTTGCTGGTATAGTTATAAACAAAGACGACAAAGCCTTAGCACTTTTAAACCAAGATATAAAAAGTGCTTATAGTGTTTATGTAGGAGATAAAAGTGCTCCTGGAATTGCACATGGAAACAATAACCAAAACTTAGTAGTTAACTTTATTCCTACATGGTTTAAAATTGACAAAGGTGATGAAGTTACAACATCAGGACTTGACAATATTTTTTTTAAAGGCTTAAAGGTTGGTCAAGTTCTTTCTGTCACCTCCTCCCAAGGTTACCAAACTGCTATAGTGGAGCCATACTATAAGTCACATGAGCCTAGCTATTTTCACATTATTAGGAGTGTTCGATGAAAATTTTTATAAGTTTTATACTGTTTTTCACTTTTTTACAGGCTCAAGAGGATGAGAAACAGACTCTGACCCTAGGCCTAGGACCATATATCCAAACACAACCTTACAAAGACGTAAATGATATTGTTGTACCCTCTCCAGTAATATTTTATGACAATGGTATTTTTTATATAAGATGGTCCCGAGCTGGCATCTATTTTCTTGGTAAAAAAACAGACTCCTACGCTTGGGGATTTTCCCTTACCGCACAACCTAGACCGAACTCATATAAACCCTCAGAGGCCCAAACACTCCAAGGTCTGGATGAAAAGTATAGCTCCTTAGAAGCTGGCTTGGCGTTTAGTGCGGCCATGAATGATATGTATATAGAGACGATGCTCCTAACCGATGTTTTAGGTAGATATGACTCTTGGATTGTTAAAACAGAGATAGGCTATGATTTTGAAATTTCTAAGCTTAAATTTTATCCTAGCATTATAGCTATTTACCAATCTCAAAAATTTATAAACTACTACTATGGTGTTTCTAAGAAGGAGGCACAAGACTCCATATACGATGAGTACAGAGCTGATAATGGACTACAACTTGGAGTTCAAACCTATATCAAATATCCTTTTACGGAGAAACTCTCAATGCTAGCAAACATAAGATATGATAGACTCTCTAAAGAAGCGACCAGAAGTCCTATTGTTGAAGAAAACTACATTGCATCTGGCTTGCTATCACTCATCTATACTTTTGAATATTAAAGAACTCCCCTAAAAATTAGGCATAAAAAAAGCCCGAATGAACAGAGTTCATCCGGGCTTTTAGCTCTTATTAGAGGTGAATGTCTAGTGACATCCACATCCAGTACCACAACTCTCGCCTTCACTCTTAGGAGCCTCGGCTGCTGGAGCTGCACTAGTTGAACAAGCAGATACGCCTGGAGGTGTAGTTGGCTGAACACCAGCATTATCAACACCACCGTTAGCGTTAATCTCTTCAATAGTTGCCCAGATAGAAGCAGCTGCAGCTGTGAAGCGTTTAGCAGACTCAGAGGTTGGTGCTGCAAATGTTACAGGTTTTCCTTCATCTCCACCAGTTCTTACACTTGGCTCGATTGGAATCTCAGCGATTATCTCAGTCTCAAACTCTTTAGCAAGTGGTGCTGTAGTTCCTTTACCAAAGATATCATACTCAACACCAGTATCTGGAGCGATGAATCCACTCATATTCTCAACGATTCCAGCGATAGGAATGTTAAGTTTTTGAAACATGTTGAGTGAACGACGTGAATCATCTAAAGATACTGACTGTGGTGTAGTTACAGTAAGACCAGCAGTAACAGGTACAGCTTGCGCTAATGAAAGTTGAGCATCACCAGTTCCTGGAGGCATATCTATAACAAGTACATCTAACTCTGACCATAAAATGTCACGTAAGAACTGCTCGATAGCTTTCATGATCATAGAGCCACGCCAGATAAGAGCTTGACCCTCTTCCATAAGTGAACCCATAGACATCATCTCAATACCATAAGCTTTAAGTGGAAGTACTTTATTTCCAGTTACTTCTGGCTTAACGCCATCAAGACCCATCATACGAGGAACGTTTGGACCATAGATATCTGCATCTAAAAGACCAACTTTAAGTCCTTGAGCAGCAAGAGCGATAGCAACATTTACAGAAGTAGTTGATTTACCAACCCCACCCTTACCTGAACTTACCATTAAGAAGTTTTTCACTTGTGGTGCTATGTTTTTACCATGTGAAGAGGACTCTTTTGGCATTTGAGGTGCAAGTATGTTACATTTAACAGTTGTAGCACCAACTCCGTTAAGAGCTGCAGTAACTTCATCAGTGATTTGCTGACCAACTTCTGGAGCACTTGATGTGATTTCACAGTCAAAGCTTACAGTAGTGCCTTCTATGACGATATTTTTAACAAAACCAAAAGTTACGATATCTTTGGTAAAACCAGGATACATAACTTTTGAAAGTGCTGATTTTACAATTTCTTCAGTCATTTATATATTTCCTTAGGTTTGATTTTATTATTTTTGTAGAATATCATATTTAAATAAGACAAAAATTGTCTTATTTAAAATGCAGATATGTTAAATATTAGTTTAAGCTAAAAGAGCAGCCTCTTCAGCTTCTTCTTTTGCTTTTGACTCGTCGATGATTTTTTGAATTCCCTCTGGGTTGTCCATAATCTCTTGAGTAATTTTGTAAGAACAGAATTTTGGTCCACACATTGAACAGAATTCTGCTTCTTTAAATACATCTTGAGGAAGTGTTTCATCATGGTACTCACGAGCTCTTTCACTATCAAGTGCTAATTCAAACTGTTTTTCCCAGTCAAATGTATAGCGAGCATCACTCATCTCATCATCAACATCTCTAGCACCCTTGCGACCTCTAGCAATATCCGCTGCATGAGCCGCAATTTTATAAGCGATGATACCTTCACGTACATCATCAGCGTTTGGAAGACCTAAGTGCTCTTTTGGTGTTACATAACATAACATTGAAGCTCCATGCCATCCACCAACAGCTGCACCGATAGCAGAAGAGATATGATCATATCCAGCTGCAATATCAGTAACTAGTGGCCCTAGAATATAAAAAGGAGCTTCATGACAAAGTTCTCTCTGAATCTTCATATTACGTTCAATCTGATTCAGAGGAACATGACCTGGACCCTCAATCATTACCTGAACATCTTTTTCCCAAGCTTTAAGTGTTAACTCACCAAGAACTTTAAGCTCACCAAGCTGCGCATCATCAGAAGCATCTGCAAGACAACCAGGACGAAGTGAATCACCTAAAGAGAGAGAAACATCATACTTAGCACAGATGTCTAAGATGTCGTCAAATGCCTCATAAAAAGGGTTTTCTCTATGGTAATGCATCATCCATGCTGCCATTAAAGAACCACCACGAGAAACGATACCCATTTTACGTTTTGCAACTTTTGGCATAGTCTCAAGCAAGAAACCAGCATGAATGGTAAAGTAAGATACACCTTGTTTTGCTTGACGTTCAAGAACTTCAAGCATAACTTCGATAGTCAAATCTTCGATTTTGTTTCCAACATCGTGAAGAATCTGATAAATAGGCACAGTTCCGATAGGAATCTTAGACGCACCGATAACAGCTTTTCTAATCTCATCTAAATCACCACCAGTAGAAAGATCCATTGCTGTATCAGCTTTATAGTGCTGAGATACTTCCATCTTTTCAACTTCGCCCATTACGTCTGACGCAATAGCTGAAGAACCGATATTTGCATTAATTTTACAAGTTGACGCAATACCTATAGCCATTGGCTCTAGTGACGTGTGGTTAACGTTAGCGGGAATGATTAAACGCCCACGCGCAATCTCACTACGAACTAACTCAGGAGATAAATCTTCTATTTTAGCAACATACTCCATCTCTTGCGTGATGATACCCTGTTTTGCATAGTACATCTGTGTACGAACTGGATCGTTTTCTCTTTTCTTTACCCATGAAGATCTCATAGTATTCTCCTCTATATTTTATATCTAAAGTACTCTTCTTAATAAAATCCCACTTAATCTTTTTAGCAGGTATCCTAGTAAAAAATCAAATATATATAGTGGAAATATAATCAAATAAAGTTAATTTAAAATAAAGTCAAATGATTGGATTTATAATTTAGACTAATTTGAGTAAAATCAGCGAGAGTTGAAGATAAAAAAAAGATTCATAGTGTATAATTTCGTAACACTTTAATTTGTGAGGAGACTGTTTGTCTGATTTAACCCTTGTATTGCTCTCAGCTGGTAGTTCCACTCGATTTTCAATGGAAGTAAAAAAACACTGGTTACGTATTAATCATAAGCCACTGTGGCAATTTGTAGCAGATAACCTTCAAAAAAGCAATCAATTTTCTGAGATTATTATTGTTGCGTCTAGTAACGATATTGAGTTTATGAAAAGCTACTCTGAGTACATTTTTGTAGAGGGTGGTAACACTAGACAGCAATCTCTTAAAAATGCTTTGGATTATGTACAAAGCGAGTTTGTTCTAGTGAGCGATATCGCTAGAGCCTGCATAAGCGACGAGTTTTTGACGCGTATCATTTCATATAAGGGTCAAAGTGATTCCGTCGTCCCATATCTCAATGTTACAGATACTATTGTATATGATGGTAACACTATCGACAGAGATAAGGTAAAAAGAGTACAGACCCCTCAACTCTCTATTACCACCGTTCTCAAAAGTGCTCTTTTGCAAGAAGAGGAGTTTACGGATGAGAGTAGTGCAATAGTTGCAAATGGGGGAAGTCGCAGTTTTGTGCTTGGCGATGAAGATGCTCATAAAATCACTTACATCAAAGACCTAAACAAAATACCATGTCTTAGTGCTCCCTCTGGGGATACCTTAAGTGGCAATGGCTTTGACGTTCATGCATTTGATACGCAAGGAGAGATGTACTTAGGCGGTGTTCACATAGAGTCAGACTTTGGCTTTTTGGCGCATAGCGATGGTGACGTGGCCCTACACTCTCTAATAGACGCACTTTTAGGTGCGGCAGGCATGGGAGATATAGGTATGCTTTTTCCCGATAATGACTTACAATATAAGGGCATTGATTCAAAAGAGCTTCTCCGCAATGTTGTCTCTAAGCTCTGCAACTTTGGTTTTATTATCGTAAATGTTGATATAACCATAGCCGCGCAAAAACCTCGCATAGGAAAATATAAACCCCAAATGAGAAAGGTTATAGCTGATATCTTAAACATAGATCAATCAAGAGTCAACATAAAAGCTACAACTACCGAAAAACTTGGCTTTGTGGGGAGAGAAGAGGGTGTAGCGGTTACCTCAAACGCTAATTTAAAATATTTTAACTGGAAGATGATATAAATGAAAATACTAATAATAGAAAATGAAGTTTACCTAGCGCAAAGTATAGCGACTAAACTAGGTGAATTAGGTCATATTTGTGAGATGTGTACATCTACAAAAGATGCACTTAGAAGTGCAAATTATGATGTGGTATTGCTCTCTACAAATATTAACGGTCAAGACTTTAATCCCGTAATAGATACGTTTAAAAACTCAATAGTTATTTTAATGGTCTCTTACATAAGTAACGATACAGTATCCAAACCTCTTGCAGCTGGAGCAAAAGACTATATTTTAAAGCCCTTTATGATAGAAGAGCTTATTCGTAAAATAAACCACTATCAAGATTACGAAAAACTTAAACGCCGTAATGTTGCTTATGAAAAATATCTGCATTACGCTTTTGCGAACACTAAACACGAAAAAGACGTTAATTCCATTGAACTCCCAGTCTACATTAGCTCAAGTTTTCAAAAATATGCTGATGCTTTTGCTTTTGAATATGCGCAAAAAAATGATATGCCCATGCACTTTTTGACTCTAAATGACGCAAAAAGTTTAAATGAGATAGCGATGCTCCCTCAAAACTCTCTCATTTACATCATAGACTACCAAGTACTTAAAAAAGCGGATAAAAAAGCATTTTGCTCTCTGATAGAGGGTAAAAAAGCAATAATCGCGAGCAGTGATAAGATAGAAGAAGTAGAACATCAAGTCATAGAGATTAAAAATGAAAATAACATCTTTGATAAAGGAGAGATTCTTCCCATAGAGGACTACGTGAAGTTCATAGTCTTAAACTACCAAGACAAATACCCAGATACAGAACTTTCAAAAAAACTGGGTATAAGTCGTAAAAGCTTATGGGAAAAACGAAAGAAATATGACATCATCAAGAAAAAATAAAACACTTTACATAGACCAAGAGGCGGCTAGAGCTCTCGAACTAGTCTCCGATGGACTTCTCTATCCAGTTACGGGTTTAATGGGAAAAGATGAGTCAAAAGAAGTTCTGAGAACTGGACTCATCGATGGAAAATCCTTTCCTTTTCCCTTTATGCTCGCTCCCTCAGGTAAACGCAACGAAGAGACAATCAAATCTTTAGAAGTGGGTGAAGAGGTAACTATACTTTGCGAAGATGAAGAGTATGCAACGCTTAGAGTAGATGAAACTTTTCAAATTGACACACTAGAGAGAGTAAAACACATCTATGGAACTGCCGACCTTACTCACCCTGGAGTTATGGCGACTAGAAAAAGATTAGGTGCATGGGCGATTAGCGGTAAATACGAGATAATCAACAAAGCTCCAAATATCAACAAAATAAATATACAAAACGCTCAAGCACAGATAGATGCTAAACACACTACTGCCATCGTTATGGCGGCAAACCCTCTCCATCGTGGACACGAACGCCTTATTCGTCAAACTCTTGAGAGCACTGATCTTTTAGTTATCTTTCTTCTTAAACCTTATGACACCACAAATCTTAACTATGATTTACGATATGAAGCACTTGACTACTTTATCAACAACTTTCTGCCAAAAAATCGTGTTATTATCGTTCCTTTAGAGAACAGTTACATCTTTGCTGGGTATAATGAAATTATTATTGACTCCATCGTAGCAAAGAACTACGGTTGCGATAGGCTTACTATCGGTAGAAATCATGCTGGGCTTGGAATGTTTTACGACGCTAACTCTAACAAATCTATCGTCGACAAAGTTGTTGGCATCGATATAGAGATTCATGTAGCAAGTGAATACGTTTACTGCGATCAATGTACAACTCTTGTAAGTAAAAACACCTGTCCTCATGGACAGCATCACCAAATTTCATATCATGCCGACTCCATTCTTGCACTCTTAGAAGCAGGAATACTTCCGCCAGCTGTTTTAATGCGTAAGGAGATTAGTGCTTTTCTTCTCTCAAAACTCTATCCAAATAGATTTAAAAGTTTAGAGAAGCTCTACTACGATACATTTGCCGCCAAAGGCCTCTTAGAAGAGCATAGTGAAAAAGATTTTTATCTTGAACTCATGAAACTCTACCAGACAACTTCACTCACTTAGGAGACTTCATGAACTGGTTTTTTTTGACACTTGGATATAGTGGGCTCTCTCCTAAGGCTCCTGGAACGATTGGTACCTTAGTATCTCTTCCTTTAGGAATATTGATACTTTTATACTTCGATACAAATACTCTTTTCTTGTCTGCAATCTTAATCACAATGATTGCCATAAAAGCTATTAATAAGCATGAAAAAGAGACAAACACTCATGATGATAAAAGAATCGTTATAGATGAGTTGGCGGGTATGTGGATTGCACTGAGCATCGCTCCCGCTTTTGGAGTGCCCGTAGATGAACTTTTTCATTTAGAAAATGGTTTTTTAATTCAATCTCTTCTAGCGTTTGCTCTCTTTAGATACTTCGACATTGCAAAACCATCCATAATCGGTCGCATAGACAGAGAAGTAAAAGGTGGACTAGGTGTTATGGGTGATGATGTCATTGCCGGATTTGCAGCGGGGATTAGTACTTCAATACTTTGGCAAGCATATCTTTATATTAGTGCTTCTTTTTAAGAGCCTAATATAGATTCATATCTTCACTAGTTATGACTCGTATCATATTGGTTGAACCTGCTTTTCCTATAGGATGACCAGCTGTTAAAATGTAGTTACTATCTCTTTGAATAAGACCATCTTCTAAACCTTTTTTCATAAATGAACTTACTATGTACTCTAGAGTACCTTTATCAACATACATGAGCGGTATTACACCCCAACTAAGTGTCATCTGCCCTCTCACATGAGCATCGTGACTTATAGCATAGATTGTGTTTTGTGGTCTGTAACGCACTAGTTTTCTAGCACTTGCACCTGAAGACGTAATGGCAAATATACCACTGGCGTTTAAATCTTTAGAGAGTCTTACTGCTGATTCACTTATAGTGTCACCAGTATCGAGCTTCAAAAATCCTGCATAACGGTAGTACTTAAACTTCTTTTCCGTCTGTGCTATTGTTTGAAACATAGTCTCTACCGCAAGAATCGGGTAGTCTCCAACTGCACTCTCTTCTGAGAGCATCACAGCATCGGTTCCATCCATGACGGCATTGGCTATATCGCTTATCTCCGCACGAGTGGCTCTTTGACTCTTTGTCATCGAGAGAAGCATCTGTGTAGCCGTTATGACAGGTATGGAAGCTTCATTTGCTTTAGCTATGAGCATCTTTTGAAGGTTTGGCACCTCATAGTATGGTACTTCTATACCAAGGTCGCCTCGAGCTACCATCAGCCCATCACTCTGCGCTACGATTTCATCTATATTTTCTATAGCATCAAATTTCTCTATCTTTGCTATAAGACTCTGCTTACCCCCAAGACTCTCTACAATCTCTCTGGCGTTTATCATGTCTTGTGCAGTCTGTACAAAAGAGATAGCCATAAAGTCCACTCCATTTTTTACACCCCATGCCATATCTGTCTTATCTTTTGTCGTTAAAACATCTACTCCAAGATGTGTATTTGGAAAGTTTACACCTTTTTTAGAGGAGAGTATTCCACGGTTTTCAACTCTAACCTTTACACCTTTATCGGATATCTCTATCACTTTTGTTCTTATAATTCCATCATAAAGATAGATGTAATCATCTATCTTTAACTCGTCTAAAATAGTTGGATAGTTTATACATACGCTATATTCATTTGAAGAGAGCTGAGCGCCAAGACACTCTGTTTTGCTAAAGAGAATCCTGTCGTCCTCTTCTAAATTAAAATCTTTGTCCAGGTTTCCAATGCGAATTTTAGGTCCACTGATATCTTGTAAAACACCAACTATGAGACCCGTTATCTTCATCGCTTCTCTAATGCGATTCAAAATCAGAAGATGGTGTTCATGAGTACCATGGGAGAAGTTGAGTCTAAAGACGTTTACACCTGCTCTAATGAGTTTTACCAACATCTCCAAAGAGTCTGAAGCGGGACCTACCGTAGCTAGAATTTTTGTGCGTTTTTTCATAAATCAACCTTTAAATAAGAGGATTAGTATATCTCTTTGACTCGTCCGACTTCGCCACTCATCAGACGAACCTTTATACCGTGTGGATGAGTTGGTGACTTGGTGAGAATGTCACGAACTATGCCATCTGTTAAGTAACCTGTATCTTGGTCTTGTTTTAACACAATGGCGACAGAGAGACCATGTTTGATGTTTGAGCGTTTAGTGGCGTCTAACATTGACTTTATTATACCATTAAAGGATCATCAGTAGCTTCAATCTCTTCAAAGTCGTTGATGATAGTCTCAAACATTTTAGCAGTCTTTTTTGCTTTTTCGATATGTCCATCAAAGCTAGGCTTAGACGCAGGAAATGCTTCTCCTAACTCAGTATAAATAAGTATGCGTCCATTTATATGCTTCTCTATCTCACCAAATGCTTCACGTAAATATGCTTTTCTTGTAGTATGTCTAAAGAGAGCTCTTACCATCTTAATACGCTCTTTAATAGGAATAGACTCATCTATCGCAGTTGCAATTCTCTTAATGTCTATACGAGAGAGGTAAACGCCACTTATCGCAGGAGCGAGTAGTTTCTCTGTAAGTGCATCTACAAACTGAGGAACAGGCTCTTCATCTACCTTGTCTCCACCGTCACGATTATCTTTATCTGGAGAGTCTGGATCTATAGAACATTCACTCTTTACAAACTTGTCAAACTCAGCTCTTAAATCGCTTAAATCATCATTCATCATATCTATTTCCTTAAATTTATTTTTTGTTTATCTCTGCATATGCTTTTGCAGTAAGTTTTTCTATGATTCCATCATAACTCAGATACTCTGTGCCTAGTTCTAATGCTCTTACTTTTAAGGCTGAGAACTGTTTGTTGTTTTTCATATCCATAGAGAGTTTTGGAAGTTTCTCTACCATCTTCAAAGTAGACATATTTGAAAAATCTAGCACTGCATCATACTCGCTAAAGTCTATTTGCATATCAGGTGCTATTCTATTTATGTCGGCGTTTGGAACTTCTACTTCCCCAGTAAACGCCATCAGCTCTTCAAGGTTATCATTAAAATAACTTACATTATAGCCACAAGCTAAAAATGAGAAAGCTTTTGCATAGTGATTTACCCCGATGATAGCGACTCTGCTTACCATCATATCTTTAAGATGCTCCGTTAAAACACGAATACTAAAAATATCACCACGAAGTGTTTCACCCTCACGGTAGAGTATGTCACACATGCCACTGCGTTTTACCATTCCTGAAGCATTGTCAAGGATTTCGACTACATCTGTTACAAACTCGCTAGAGATTACTGCACCATTTACCTGAGACTTCTTCATGTTACTGACCGTAAAGTAGAGATCATCTTCACGAATATTCATCGGGATAATCATAGTGTCGTTATCACTCTCTTTGAACTTTTTGTTCATTATCGCAGAAAACCTACTCACACCAGCCTCAACCCCGATAAAACCAAAAAGTTTGGTCTGACGAGATATCTGGTTGTCATCATTCATCATAGTATAAATCCTCTTTTACATATCATCTGTAATTCCCCATAGCTCTCTTGCTTCTTCATCTTCACACTTACATCTATAGCAGAGTTTATCATCTGAGTTTGTACTAAAAATCACATCACACTCACTGCAGCGTCGTACATTAAACGCCGCTAGATTTTGCACTGTTGGTTCAAAAAACTCTTTTACATTGTAAGAAGTTGAAAGTGTAATGGCGTTTGGCTCACAAACATCATGGCAGATATGACACTTGATACACATAAAGGGATCAAAATCAATCTTAGAGTTTTTCATATCAGAGCTAAGTGCCCCTGTTGGACAGACACGGTAACACATCTGACAAGCTGTACATGACTCTTCATCCATAAGCTTTTGTGAGGTAAATGTCACCTCAGTTGCATCAACTATATGAAACTGTGAAGGCTTAGCCACCCTTTTTATAGCTGTGAAAAAGATTTTTCTTCTATCTGGAATACTTTTCTTTCTCAGCAAGGCTATATCTGTCTTTTCCAAGTTGTGTTCTGTCAGTTCATCACCCGCTTTTTGAACTTCATCTTCAAAGCTCTTTTTTACTTGTGCAACTGATTTTAAGTTTGCAGCGTTTAAAAAGTCTCTTCTGTTTGCACCTGTAGTCTCTTCACTCTCATAACAAACATTCTCTAGTCTAATAAGAGCTTCGTTCTCCATAGCCTCTAAAAGATAAGTTGCTTCTTCGTGATTTTTGAGTATCTGTTTATGACACGAGGAAGCTATTTCACACGAGTCACAGTAACCCATATCAAAAACTATCTCTTTTTTTAAAACAGCCATAGAGATGATATGCTCAACACTCAAAGCTGAGATACAAGGAACATTCTTTCTACATGAGAGTAGATTCTCATCACTCTCTACAAAATCAAAAAAGAAATTTGTAGGGTTAAACTCATCTAAAGAGAGGGCTTCATTAGGACAGACTGCACCACAAGCACCACAAGTAACACAAGTAGAAAAGTTGATAGAGGGAAGATTACTCTGCCCTATTGCGATAGCGTCTGTTGGACACACTTCTTCACAATAGTTACACTCACTCTCTACACTTAAAGAGCGAACACAAGAGCCTGCACTAAGGTGTAACATCTATGCAGTTAACTCATTGATGTATTCATTATCACTTAAGATAAACTCTAACGCCATCTCAGCACCATCATAGTAGAGTGGTGTTCTAGCTTCGTACTTCATGTTTATAAGGTATAGTGGTGCCCAGTTTACAAGGTGCTTAGCAAGAAACTCTTTTTGAGCCTCTCTTAGCTCTTTAACAGCTATCATGTCGTTGTTCTCTAGTGCTTTAAGTTCTGCGTTTGCTAAGTGATGCATAAACTCTAACTCAACGCCGATGTGATCAGATGAGAGCGTACGAGCGATCTCATAGTCAACCATAAACTCATAAGCACTGTACATATCCGTAACAGGATTAGCTCCACCTGTCTCTATCATCTGATCCTCTCTTGTATAGAAAGTCTCATAAGGGATAAGGTGTAAAACTGAAAGGTTTACGAAGTCTGGATTTAAGTACTCTTCTAAAAGTTTTTTCTCCTCAACCTCTTTGAGAGGTTCCCACTCTTTGAGTGTTGGAAAAAAGTCTAAAATAGCTTCATCATTTTTTATCATCTGCAGAGTCTCTACATCAAGCTCTTGAAGTAAAACGCGAGATAAAAGAGCATATAAGTTTACTCTTGATTGTGTCTGTTGCATATAAAATTTCTTTGTATGGAATTTGAAGTGATGATTTTATCACAACAGACTGAAACTATGTTTACGAGCTAAAACTAAAAGTTATAGTTGACTCTTCTAGTTTCATAATAACTCCTTATTTACCCATATCCTCATTATAAACTGAGAGAGAAGGAAATGCAAACTCAAGGTTGTTCTCTTCTAATATTCTCATGATTTGGTGCATAACATCCTCTTTGGTCTCTAACCACTCTACCCATCTCACTGACTTTGTAAAGCAGTAGATGAGTATGTTTATACTTGAGTCGGAGAACTCGTCAAGATAGACTAAAAGGTTATTTTTTACGCCCTCTAGGTCATCTTTTGAGACGAGTTTGGCTATATGACGTGCTTCGTTTTGATGTGTATATTTTGTGTTTTTTGTCGCTATGCCATCATGTTTATCCAGCATCTCTCGTATCTCTTCTACCGCATTTTTGATATCTTCACTTTTAGAGTCGTACTTCACGCCTATGTGCATTTTTATACGACGACCGAGTATTCTTCTATCCCAGTTCTTTACATCTTTAGTAGCGAAAGTACCATTTGGTATGGCTATAAGTGCATTGTCAAAAGTTCTTATGGTGGTTACACGAAGCCCTATCTCCACTACCACACCCTGATGCACATCTATCTCTATCCAATCCCCTTGTGAGAAGACATCACTAAAGAGTATGGAGAGTGTTCCAAAGAAGTTGCTTATAGTATCTTTGGCTGCAAACGCCACTGCTAGACCACCTATACCAAGACCAGATAAAACCGCTGTCAAATTCACCCCAGCAAAAAACAGCATGATAAGAAGACCTATAACCAAGATGATAAAATTAATAATCTTAATTCCTACGTTGATAAGGTCATTTTTAACGCTACTGCCATCATTTACATTTCTAAGCTTTATGCTTGCGATTGTATTAACAACCTTATATATAATAAGAGTAAAATAGAAACCATAGACTATGTTAAAACTACGAGTAATAATCTCCGTAGAGCTAAAGTCATTATAGATATAAATAACCATATTGACATTCATAATTACTACTACCATATCTATCTGTTTGTGTATCTTTTTAGAGATATCTCTTGAGTACTCTTTTAAAAGGTCTATCTTTAATAGGTACCCCTCCAACCAAACATAGACAATCTTTCTAAAGAAGTAAAAAAGAAGTATTAAAAAAGCGATAGAGAGTAGTTTTGTGATACTTAAGCCGTAAGCTTCTAAGATAGGGTTTACTGTTTTTACTAGTGTAAAAGAGTCGATATAAACAACAAAAGATATAAGATGATACTTCGAGTACTTGTTGAGTCTATACATTTTTGAGTTTAGTTTATAGAGATAGCTTATCAAATCAGCATTTACATCTTTGAGTGCGTAAAAATCTCGAATATTCTCTTTGGTTGCTTTTAGCTGCTTCGTCTCAGGCTGTATAAAAAGTATATCGCGATAGTCATACTCATAGAGCTTACTAACCTCCTCTTGGTTTATAGCACTCAACTGATTTAGAATAGTCTCAAACTCCTCTTTTGTCTCACTCTCTAGAGCTTGAAGTACTGAACGTATCATTCTATTTTGCAGACGTAAAAGTATATAAGACTTTAGAGCCACCTCATCTCTCATAACTGCGTATTTATTTCCAGCTCTTTTGTTTATAGAGATGATTTTTTTCAGAGAAAACATCTCACTCTCATACTGCTTAATGCTACTTATATACTTTGACTTATTACTCATTAGCTCATTTAAGGCATCATCATAGAGATGACTCTGCTCTCTAAGAAGCGACTCTATAATCTCTTTGGTAACGTTGTCTTCGTTCATTTTATTTACAATCTCAACCTGAGCGGCGATAAAGGGTGAGAAAGTCACACTAGCACTAAATAGCGACGTAGTAAAAAAGAGTGCAATTACTAAAAACTTCAACTTTTGCATCTCTACCCTCTAATCTTCATATATGTTTTTTGTAGACTAAGTGCCACTCCTCCTATCACCAAGCCGATTAATAGGTCTGCGAGGAGAGAAGGAACAGTGTGAAGTAACTCATGAATTTCGTGTATGTTGTGTGAAAATATCCCTCCAGCGACCAAAAGCATCGCAAGTGTTCCAACAAAAGTCAGAACTCTGATAACCTTAGGCAAGGAGCTTACAAGTAGTTCACCTATGGCATTTAAGACGCTTTTGTCATCTTTAGCCATCTCTATGAGCTTAAAACCAAAATCATCCATACGGACCAAGAGTGCCACAACGCCATAAACACCAATAGTAGCAAAAATAGCAACAACACTTACCGCAATTATCTGTATATATAGGGTCTGCTCTAGTACCGTACCAAGAGCCATTATGATTATCTCTATAGAGAGTATAAAGTCAGTTCGTATTGCCGACTTAATCTTCTGCTCTTCACTCAAAACGCTTTTACTCTCGTGCTCATGTGGCACGATATACTCATATATCTTCTCAGCACCCTCATATGCAAGATAAACACCCCCAAGCATCAAAATAGGGATAATAACCCAAGGAGCAAAAGCACTGAGTAAAAATGCCAATGGAAGTATGATAAGCTTGTTTAAAAAAGAGCCCTTTGTTATGGCCCACAAAACGGGAAGCTCTCTTGAAGCTGCAAAACCTGAAGCTTTTTGAGCGTTTACCGCTAAATCGTCACCAAGAATGGCTGCCGTCTTTTTCGTGGCTACTTTGCTCATAGCCGCCGCATCATCCAATAACATTGCGATGTCATCAAATATTAAAAAAATTCCCGTTGCCATAAAAAAGCCACCTTATATAAATAGTTCTATATACCCTCTGCTATCATAGCGTCTGCGACTTTTTTGAAGCCTGCGATATTTGCGCCATCTACATAGTTTCCTTCAACACCATAATCTTTTGCAGTTAAAGCAACGCGTTTTGCAATCTGCTGCATAGTCATTTTTAGTTTTTCATCTACCTCTTCAAAACTCCATCTACTCATAGAAGCGTTTTGAGCCATCTCAAACTCACTTACTGCAACACCACCAGCGTTTGCTGCTTTTGCAGGAGCAAAACATACCTTATGAAATAAAAAGTCATTGATAGCT
>JAYEHI010000254.1:0-5113 GCA_034659455.1 Campylobacterota bacterium
ACATCGCTAAGTTGTATGCGGTTTATACTCTCTTTTGTACCTGATGCAGGTTGACCTAAAACGCCACCATCAAAAAGTATATTTTTAAGCTTGTTTGATGCCACATAATCAAAGTCATTCTCTTTACGGCTCAGACTTCCAAGAGTCATTGTTTTTATCTTAGAGATACTCTCATTTGAGTAGTTAGGGTCTTTTAAAAGTGTTTCAAAATAATCCATCCCATTATCGTACTGATCTTTAAGAGCACTCATCTCCATAACAAAAGTCTCAGTTCCACTGTGAGCAGAGATGCTAATAGCTTTAGACTCCAATGCCTCCGCAAAAGCATTTGAACCCAGTTTTTTTGTTCCCTCATTTAAAACCTTTGCGCTTACACTTGAGAGTCCTGCAATTTGAGTATTTTTGATGCTCCCAGCATTTGTAAAAATAATCTGAGTATTTGTCAAAGGTAGTCTTGTGTCTTTTTCATATATAAATGGAACTTTTATCCCATCTACTGTTATGCTATCTATTTTTGCTGCCATAATTATCTGTCCTAAAAGTAGTAATATTGTAAATAATTTCATTAACTGAATATCTCAAGTGTTTCGTAAGCTGTATTTCTCACTGCTGGTGTTTCATCTATATCTTTGATAAGTTGCACCATCTCCTCTTTTGCCATTGCATAAGCGGCACCAGCAGAACTTACAACATTCTCTTCCATCATAGTTGAACCGAGATCATTTGCTCCAAAACACAGAGCCATCTGTCCAATGTAAGGACCTTGAGTTACCCATGAACTCTGAATGTTTGGAACATTGTCAAGATACAAACGAGCAACTGCGAGTAAACGCAAATAACGGTTAGAAGATGGTTTTTCCATATCGGGTATTTGAGCTAAGAGTTCAGTGTTTTTGCCTTGAAAACTCCACATAATAAAAGCTCTAAAACCGCCTGTTTCATCTTGAAGGTTACGAACCATATCAAAGTGATCAAGTATCTGCTCGTCACTCTCAACCGTACCGTACATCATAGTCGCTGTACTCATGATATCAAGCTTATGTGCTTGACGATGCACATCAGCCCAAACTTCTGCATCTATCTTTTTTGGAGCGATAATATCACGAACATCATCATTAAGTATCTCCGCTCCAGCACCAGGTATAGAAGCTAAACCTTTCGCCTTTAAACGCGAAAGTACCTCTTGGATTGTGATGCGAGAGACTTTAGCGATAAAGTCAAGTTCGATAGAAGAGAAACCGTGAATGGTAATAGTTGGATATTTTGTATGAATATGCGAAACTAAGTCCTCATACCACTCTATTTTAAGTTTAGGGTGAACACCACCTTGAAAAAGTATCTGTGTTCCACCGATTTCTAGTAGTTCATCTATTTTCGCATCTATCTCATCAAAAGTAAGTACATAAGCATCTGCATCTTTTTCATGTCTATAAAAAGCGCAAAATTTACAATCAACCCAACAGATATTCGTATAGTTGATATTTCTATCAATAACAAAAGTAGTAACACCTTTTGGATGAAGCTCGCGTTTACGCTCAGATGCTAAACGCCCAAGCTCTTTTAAGTCAGCATTCTTGATTAGATCAAGTGCTTCTTCTTTAGTTAATCTTTTATACATTGGGAAGCTTTTGTAGTAAACATATCCATAGCTTTATTAACTTTAGCCACTTTTTTTGGAGCATTAAGAATATGTCTGTTTTCTAACCAAGACCCATCTCTATATGCCATTTTAACTTTTCCGTCACTGTCTTTATATACTAAAATCCTAAGAGGTAAATCGAGTCCTACTTTCATATCTTGCTGCATCAGTGAAGTTCCAAGTCTAGGATTCCCAAATATTACCATCTTTGATTCATTAAGCTTCATATCTACCATCTTAGCATTACCACTATGATTGATTATTGCAAACACACTCAAATCTTTTTTCTGCACAATTTTTTTAATATTGTTTGCAGTCGTTGACACGTCAACACAACTCTCTTTTACTATTATGTCGTTTGCCATAAGTACCAAGCCTGAGAGCATTAAAAAAAGTAGAATTTTCACTATTTCCATCCTTTGTTTCTAGGGTTCATCGGTTTTTTCTTAATTAATAGAGTATATACAATATAGATAAACATAAGCATAATAAACAGAGTTCCAACAATCTGCACCCATGCGCTTAAGTTTAACACTTTGTTCACTATATCTTTATGTTCTTTATTGTCTATATCCAACTCCGCCATCTCTGCAATATGTGTCATAGCTGAAACAGCTAAATTTCCTTGAGGGATATCTACATGACAAGAGATACAAACGCCACGACGATCCAGTTTTGCTCTCTGCTCTTTAGTGAGTGGTTGAGAGAGCTTAAAATGATGCCCCACAGTCATAAGCTGTGTACCATTCTCATCAATAAACTGCGAATAGTCATGTTTTAAGTTTGGTATTGCAGGTATCTGCTCATCTGTTTTTTTAGGAATGATTTTTCTATCTGCACTCATTAGGTCAATGATGGTCGTTTTACTCGGATCTGCATTAAACTTGCCACCACCGATACCAAGACCTAAAGCCTTATCACTTGAATGACATGATTCACATGAACGTGACTCTTTAGAGATAGTGTGTGGTTGCACCGGTGACATATCTATGGCGTTTTGTCCCTCTTTACCTTTTCCTTCGGCGTTTGGAACTTTATATATATGGTTTTGAAGAAGTGCTTTTCCATCTTTACCTATCACAGTGATAGTCGTCTGACACCCAGGTATAACTGGACTTACTCGTCCCTCTCCATTTTGTGCTAAAGCAGGGTCTTCCCATCGCAGGTAACTTCTCGTCTCTGTGACCTTACCTGGGACTAGATACTTTTTCAAGTCCCTCATCCCACCAGTCGTTCCATGTATATCTTGATCGTGCGAAGCTTTTAGGTAGTCAACATTTTTCTTACCCTTTGAGTAATCTATCTTTACATGACAACCATAACACTGTGGTGCCCAAGCAGCATGACATGTATAACACTCAAGTTCACTTGTATGCGATGTAACAACATCCATAGAAATAAGAGCTTTTTTAGAGAGTCTTTTTTCTTCTTTTAAAAGCTTAAGCGGTTTGAGTTCTATATCTTTTCCACTTGCTAGGTGCATGATGATTTTATTGCCCTTTTTTACTGCTTTTGGAAGTGGATTTCCACGAGCCGTTAAAATAAACCCATCCTCTTTAGGAGGAACATAACCCTGTTTTAAATACTCTGCCAAATCTTGAGTAACACCTCTAGGCTCACCTGTTTTTTCATCTGTAGAGAACTCATCAGAGTAACCTATAGGAAGCTCCCATGGATAAGCCGAAGTCGTTCCATGACAATCTTGACACTCTACCTCAACAGCTGCTAGATTTGCTCCACTTAAAAAACCATCGCCATGAAGATCGTTAGATGTATGACAATCTTGACACACCATCCCTTTTTGATAGTGAATATCCTCTTTCATGTGCATATAGCGTTTCGTATGCAGTTTAGGTTGTCCATTTCCCTCATCATCAAAAGTCGCTTGATACTCTGTTTCCATGAGACCTTGGTAGGAAACGCCAATGCGCTTTCCACGGTTGTGACAAGTTGAACAGGTCTCCACAGGAACACCAGAGTAGTTAATGTCATTTACATGCACTTTTACTTTTCTTGAACTTTGAATCTGGTGAGTTAAAAGATGTCCGCGTTTTTTCTTAGAGATGGTTTTATCGCCACCCTCATAATAGCCCTCGTTTGAGTAAGGTATATGACACGAGGCGCAACCTGTACCTCTAAAGTCACCGCGTTTAGAGCGACCCTTGCTTCCTGTATGACAACGCAGACACTCTTGACGAAGGTAAGTATAGACTGCAAGTGATGGGTCTTTATGAACTTCTTCGACAGTCGGTGCATCTGGAAGTGCATGTGTCTCTTGTGGAAAAGC
Organism: Campylobacterota bacterium; assembly: GCA_034659455.1. Lineage (GTDB taxonomy): Bacteria > Campylobacterota > Campylobacteria > Campylobacterales > Sulfurimonadaceae > Sulfurimonas. The sequence goes on from JAYEHI010000254.1 coordinate 3,927, forward strand.
TTGTGGTTCTAAAGTGGCTAGTTTCTCCATATATTTTCTATATATATCTGTTCCTAGTCTTTTACATTTGTCATCTGGATTTTTTGTTTTGAAGTTTGCGGCAGTGTGTTGATAGCCTTCTTTTGCTCCAAAAGACCATAATGCCCCTTGTATTTTCCCACCCTCAGTCATCATAAGAGAGTTCATTTGTGAACCAACTTGATTGGGGTGACATGTTCCACATGTATTTTCATTTATCCATGAGGATGATGGAGAGGGATAGTACTCTTTTGGACCCTTATGAGTTTTAAAGTACTTGGTTGTTCCTTTATGTGCATATTTTTTAGCTTTGCTTTTTGGGTTTCCACCGTGACAAACGATACAGTCGTTGCCCTTGTGCCCTGCTTTGTCCGCTACTTCTAAAATGGCTTTCATCATTTCAGAGTCACGGTCACGAATATCTTCTATACCTTTGTGACAAACCTTACACTGGTTTGAAGCCAAAACAACAGAAGCTAAAAATAGCAATAAGAGAACAATTTTTTTCATAAGTTTTACTTATTTAGATTTACTGATAGCGTCTAAAACACCGTTAATAAATTTTGGAGATTGTTCAGTTCCAAAAGCTTTCGTAATCTCAACTGCTTCATTTATAACAACTGCAGAATCCAACTCACCAAAAAGAATCTCATAAGCAGCTAAACGCAGAGTAGCACGTTCTATGCTTCCAAGACGCTCAAAATCCCAATCTTTAAGATGCTCGATAATCTGCTTATCACAAGCATCAAGATTCTCCATAACACCACTGTACAGATCAAGAGCAAAATCTTTTTGCTTGTTACGAATTTTTTTCTCTTCAAGTATCTCAGAAGTATGTTCTGCTGTGTTCCCGTTTCCTAAGTCAAAAGCGTAAAGTAGGCTCACAACAGCCATACGTGCGTGATGTCTAGTTGCCATTATATCGCCTCGTAAAGGTCAAGCATCTCGATAACAGTAGTCATCGCTTCAAAGCCTTTGTTACCAGCTTTTGTACCAGCACGCTCTATTGCTTGCTCGATTGTATCTGTAGTGAGAAGTCCAAAAGATACTGGTTTTTGATACTTAAGGCTCATAGTCGCGATACCTTTTGTAGCCTCAGCAGAAACATAGTCAAAGTGTGGAGTCGCCCCACGAATAACAGCACCTAAAGCACAAACTGCATCATACTT
>JAYEHI010000254.1:5213-7072 GCA_034659455.1 Campylobacterota bacterium
GGTCCATCGCTCAAAGCTACACTTGGGTCAAAATGTGTTTCAAAAAAGAAACCATCAACACCGATAGCAGCAGCAGCTTTAGCTAAGTAAGGTACCATGGAACTATCACCACCCGTTTTTCCATTTTCTGCTGTTGGCATCTGAACAGAATGAGTCGCATCAAATATCACTGGAGCAAACTCCCTCATGATAACTAAGTTACGCATATCCACGACCATGTTACCATAACCAAAGGAGTTACCACGTTCACAGAGGTAAACGCCATATTTGGCCGCGTTTTCATATGTAGGTTCTGAGCAACCCCGAGTCTCTAAAATCTTCAAAAGTGGATACTTCATCGCGTCAGCTGAAAGAAACTGTCCCTTTTTGATGTTAACCTCTCTGTCTGTCTTAGCACATGCAACAAGTAGGTCAGTCTGGCGACATAAAAACGCAGGTATCTGAAGCATATCAACAACTTTAGCAACCTCTTCAACCTGTATAGACTCATGCACATCCGTAACTATTTTATAGCCAAACTCATCTTTGACTTTTTGAAGTATTCTTAAACCCTCTTGCATTCCTAAGCCACGAAAAGAGTCTAAGGACGTACGATTTGCTTTGTCAAAACTAGCTTTAAAATAGAAGTCAATAGTCTCATCTTCATGATACTTCTGTAACTCTTTAGCTATCTTAAAAACATTCTCTTCACTCTCAATGACACAAGGTCCTGATAAAAGTTTCATCATTATTTTCTTCTTATTTACAAATTTATTATTTTTAGTGTATAATTCCAGTAGAGAGTGAAGAGGCTATTGCCTCTCCAGCTTAAAACTAACTTTAAATCGCAAAATTACAAAAGTTAGTTTTAGGTGAAACTTCTTCATAAGTTCCTCCATCTACTAGATTTGCCCTAACCTTTTGGTTAGGAGCATATAATTATATCCTATTGTTTTTAATTCCTACTTAGCACGAGCCACCATCACACCAGCGAACACTATTAATGCTATTCCAAATGTCGTAGTCATCGAAGGCAAAGCATCTCCAAGTATTACTCCGACTAATATTGAAAAAAGAATATTTGAGTAACTTACAGCTCCTACGATTCCAGCTTTTGTTTCACCATAAGCTTTTGTCATCAGTAGTTGAGATATAGTAGCAAAAACTCCCATAGCGACAACATAAAACCAGACTATACCTTGAGGCATAACAAACTCACCAAGCATAAAATCAAGTTCTGGCATATCTAAATAGGGTGAGATTACAAATAGTACTATAGGTCCCAGGGTTCCTGTTAGCATAAAAGACAAGACTATAGCTCGTGTGTCATAATAGCTCTTGAGTTCTCGAACCGCGGTATATGCTAATGCCGCTCCGATACCAGAAAATATACCTAAAATATCATACTTGGAAAACCCAAGTCCTGATGGCTGTGTTATAAAAACGATGCCTATGAAACCGATAAAAATTGCTCCCCATGCTTTGAGTGATAGCTTTTCACTTAAAAATAACCAAGCTAAAATCGCTGTAAAAATCGGTGAAGTTTTTGAATAAGTCATCGCATCACCCAAAGATATGTGAGCGATGTTATAAAAAAACGCCAAAAGTGCCACAAAGCCCATAAATCCTCTAAAGAAAAGAAGTAGTGGCTTCCCTCCGACATGCTTCATTGGCGTTTTGTAAACGGCTATACCAACAATGATAACACCAGCTATGTTTCTAAAGAACACTACTTCGAGTGAACTCATGTGCTGTGAAGCTAGTTTTGCAAAAGCACCCATGATGGCAAAAGTGAATGAGGCTATCAGCATATACTGAACACCCTTGTTTAATTCTTTGATTCTTTTCATAAACGCCATTGTACCTATTTATTGTCTTTG
>JAYEHI010000255.1:0-7046 GCA_034659455.1 Campylobacterota bacterium
TAGAAGAGCTTCGTGAGTTTAAAGATGACCTGCAAGATGTTTTAGAAGATATCTTAAGTGGCGATATTGAAGAGGATGAGTGTAAAGAGCTAATAGATGATATAAAAGAGGCTCAAAAGAGTGGTGGCGAAGAGGAAGACTTCGGTTTTTTCGAAGAAGAGTAGAATATAAACGCATATTATGGCGTTTATGGCTAAAGAGTAAGTTTAGTTATATTTTAGACTTTATAAAACTTTCCATCTCGTTAACAATCTCTTCGATTGTTCCTTCCCCAGAAATAATTTTTAAGATACCTTTAGCATTGTAAAAATTTTGAATCGCTTGTAGTGGTTCTCTATAAACTCTCATACGGTTATCAAATACTTCTGTATTGTCATCCGCACCACGAGCACGTCCAAGAACTCTGTCACGTGCAGTCTCTTCGCTAACATCTACTTCTATGATGTTAGTCAGTTTTATAGTGGTATCGGAACCTAAAAAATTCTCTAAGGCCTCCATCTGCTCTATGCTTCGAGGGTAACCATCAAGTATAACTACATCAGTAGGTGCAGTTTTAATAGCATTTGTAATTGTTGTGATAGCGATAGATATAGGGACAATAAGACCTTTAGAGATAAATGCATCTATCTCTTGACCTAGTTCACTCCCACTAGCAACTTCAGCGCGAAGCATATCTCCAGTAGAGTAGTGTGAAATATTTTCATTTTTCTCTGCTATGAGTTCAGCATCTGTAGTCTTACCAGAGCCAGGTGCTCCGATAATCAAAAATAGCTTTTTCACTACTTTTTTTGCTCACGTAGGCGGATATGAAGGTCACGAAGTTGTGTGTTATCTACTTCACTAGGTGCTTTTGTAAGAACACAAGAAGCTTTTTGTGTTTTAGGGAAAGCGATAACGTCACGGATACTAGCTTTTTGAGTGATAAGCATGATAAGTCTATCAAAACCAAGAGCAAAACCACCGTGCGGAGGAGCACCAAATTTAAGTGCATCAAGTAAGAAACCAAACTTCTCTTGAGCTTCTTCCTCTTCGATACCAAGAAGTTTAAATACCTCTTCTTGAACCTCTTCTTTATGAATACGAATCGATCCACCACCAAGCTCAGTACCGTTAAGAACGATATCGTAAGCGATAGACTCTATCTCTTCTACATCATCCTTATCAGTATCTTTTGGTTGTGTAAATGGGTGGTGAAGTGCTTTTACTCTACCATCTTCAACTTCAAACATCGGGAAGTCAACAACCCATACGAACTCGAATGCATCTTGGTCAACAAGATTCATTTTTTCATGCTCTGCTATGAAGTTTCTAAAACGACCCATGTAATCCCATACAGTTTTCTTGTCACCAGCACCGAAGAATACTACATCGCCAACTTCCATCTCAAGTCTCTCAACTAGAAGTGCAATGTCCTCTTCACTGAAGAACTTGATAAGTGGACCTTTAAGTCCATCTTCTTTCATCTGGAAGTAACCAAGACCGTGTGCACCAAACTTACGTACGAACTCTTCAAAACCTTTCATTTCACGTTTTGAGAAAACTAAGTCCGCGCCAGGAACTTTAAGCGCCTTGATACGGTTTTTATGTGGTTGCTTAGCGATATTTGTAAAGATTTCGTTGTCACAACGCTCAAAAATGTCGATAACGTCTACCATCTTAAGGTCATAACGAAGGTCTGGTTTATCAGAACCGTACCACTCCATAGCATTGTTGTAAGTGATACGGTTAAATGGTGGCTTAACATCGATATCTGCAGCTTTAAACATAGCAGTTAGTAAATCTTCAGCTACTTTGATAACATCCTCTTGATTACAGAAACTCATCTCAACATCTATCTGAGTAAACTCAGGTTGACGATCAGCACGTAAATCTTCATCACGGAAACATTTTGCTATCTGGAAGTATCTATCAAACCCACCAACCATAAGAAGTTGTTTGAAAAGCTGTGGTGATTGTGGAAGTGCATAGAACTCACCATCATGAACGCGAGAAGGTACTAAGTAGTCACGAGCACCCTCTGGAGTAGATTTAGTAAGGATTGGCGTTTCAACTTCAAGGAAACCATTCGCATCAAGGATATTTCTTGCTGCAATTGCTGTTTTAGAACGTAGACGAAAAACATTGTAAAGACTTGGGTCACGAAGCTCTAAGTATCTATACTTAAGAGTAGTCTCTTCACCAACTTTTTTATCACCTATAACAAATGGAAGTGCAGCTGACTTGTTCTCGATGGTAAGTTCACTTACTACTATCTCAATAGCACCAGTCTTTAAACGCGGGTTAGTTAGACCTTCACCACGTGCACGAACCTTACCTTTAGCGATAAGAACGTACTCGTCACGAACGCTGTTAGCGATTTTGTGAGATTCTGTAGAATCTGCAGGGTCACAAGTAAGCTGGATAAGACCAGTCTTGTCACGTAAATCGATAAAAATAATCCCACCATGGTCACGGTGGTTATTTGCCCAACCTGTTAAAGTAACTTCGTCACCAACATTTGCTTCACTTAAATCTGTATTGTAATGGCTTCTCATATATATAGAGTCCTAAAAATAATTTTCGCGATTATAGCAAAAAAGTGTATAATTCACAAAGTAAACTAAGATAAAAGAGTAATTGTGCAGAGAAAAATAAAAAAAATTGGCGTTATCCTTAGACCATCAACCCCAGAGCTCAAAGATAAATATTTTGAATTAGAGAAGATTTTTAACTCCCACTCTATTGAAGTCACTATAGAGAGTATAAGTGGTGGTATGATTGGTGTAATGGGTATGGAGTTTGACCTGCTATGTCAAACATCCGATGCACTGGTAACTCTAGGCGGAGATGGAACACTTATCTCTGTTTCACGTCGTTCATTTAAGTACAACATACCTGTTCTTGGTGTTTATGCTGGAACATTTGGTTTTTTAGCTGATGTTAACATAGAGGAGCTAGATGACTTTATGGATAGTTTTGTACATGGTGACTATAGAGTAGATGAGCGTGCTATCTTAGAAGCAAAGTTTACTCAAAATGGTAGAGAGATAACTACCTATGCTTTTAACGACATCGTGCTCACTCGCCACTCTGTACTTAATATGATTCATGTTGAGACTCTTGTGGACTCTAAAGCATTTAATACCTACTATGGTGATGGGGTTATAGTCTCAACACCAACTGGTTCTACTGCTTATAATCTCTCAGCGGGTGGACCAGTTCTTTTTCCTCTGACAAATGTTTTCTCTCTTACTCCTATCTGTCCACACTCACTTACTCAAAGACCGGTTGTTTTTCCAGGTGAGTTCTCTATAGAGATGAAAACGCCACAAGACAAGGCACTTCTCATCATAGATGGACAAGATAAGCATGAGCTTGAAGCTGGACAGAGCATACATATAAAACTAGCAGAGAAAAGAGTCAAACTGATACATAAAGAGGAGTTTAACTACTTCGATGTCTTAAAAGATAAACTAGGGTGGGGCGAGTAAATTTATATACAAGGTAAATTTCTATATAATTTCACTCATAAAACTACTTAGGATTACAAATGCGTATAATTTTACTAGGAGCACCAGGTGCTGGAAAAGGTACACAGGCTCAATTTTTAACAAAAAAGTTCAACATTCCTCAAATCTCTACAGGTGATATGTTAAGAGCAGCTATCAAAGCTGGGACAGAGATGGGTAAAATGGCTAAAGCAGCAATGGATGCTGGTCAACTTGTAACAGACGAGATTATTATCGGTCTTGTAAAAGATAGAATCGCTGAAGACGATTGTAAAAATGGTTACCTTTTAGATGGTTTTCCACGTACACTTCCACAAGCGGATGCTGTAACTTCTGCTGGTATCGCTATAGACGCGGTTATCGAGATAGATGTAGCTGATGAAGTGATCGTTAAACGTATGAGTGGTCGTCGTGCTCACCTTGCAAGTGGAAGAACTTACCACCTAGAGTATAACCCACCAAAAGTAGCTGGCAAAGATGATGAGACTGGTGAAGACCTAGTGCAACGTGACGATGATAAAGAGGAAGTTGTTCTTGACCGTCTTAAAGTGTACCACGACCTTACAAGTCCTCTTATCGGTTACTACAAAGAACAAGCTACAACTGTTAACCCTTTAACATACATAACTGTTGATGGAACTGCTGATATCTCTGATGTTGAAGCGGCTATCACTGCTAAACTAGGGTAGTCTCCCCTAGTTTAATGTAGTGAAAAGTAAATTTCAATTGATAACTAATCTTATTTTTACATTTTTAAACCATCTGTTTAGCCAGTTATAAAAGTAAATCATTTATATTATCTTGAAATATATTATCTCTATGATATTTTAGATAACTCTCTCTATTTTCAGGGTAAATCCGCATCTTATTTTTAGCATTTGGATTTATATTTAATTTTTCCCATGTGTAAGGAGTTAGTTGTGTTCCACATATCAGTTCACCATTATCAGAAAATGTTATATATCCTTGGTCAAATAGTTTATCGTAAGTTGGAGATAAAGCTAATCCATTTAAATAGTCATTAGCTTCTTTTTGTTTGTTTTCACTTATGCATGCTGCGTAAGGTTTTATATGACTTGCAATTAATAATCTTTCATCAGAAATTTTAGTAAATGGGCATTGTGGCATGTGGTCTATTACTGCTTTTCTATATTTTTGAGCACCATCTCTAGATTTCCCTTTTTTAGGTATAACTCTTTTTTTGATAGTTGTTTCTGTTTGAGTTTGTTGTGAGAGTTTGGGGTGCTTGGTAGACCTAAACTGATAGTCTAATAGGATTCTAAAATAAAAAGAAACATTATTTGAACTAACACCTTCATTAGATGGAACTAGTTTTAAAATTGATAAGTAGCTTATACTTGGTAAAATTAATTCTCTCCACAAAGACCAAATTTTATCATCAGATCTAATATAGCCTCTACTTTGTCTTTGAGATAAATTATCTGATGCATCATATATACTAAATTGTATTTTATCATCAGGAAGACTAGAAACTTTTTTTAATCGTTTATCAAAGTATTGACTAATGTCATTGTGGTAATGTTGTTCTTGCATTAAATATTCTGTTTTAGCATCTTGTAAATATTTAAGAAGATTTTTTTTACTAAAAAAACAGTTTTTATCCTGAATTATAGCACCGCTCTTTCTAGCAGAATCAATTGTTTTCCATCCATGTTTATTTGAATCAGAATGCTCTAATCCCCAAGCATCATAGTTGAAAAAGTGAGACATCTTCTTACCAATTTCTCCTTTATATGAGCCTATATGCTTTTTTGCCTCACCATTACCTGCATATTGTGCTAATTTATTTTGATTTTGAATAAAGCTATCTTCTGCTCTGAAGTCTTGAATAGAGTCAACAACTAAATATTCTATATCATTAATTTTAATCTTTTGAAATTCACTCATTTATTACTCTCCAAACTTGCTGATATCTATTTGTTTTAAAATTGCTATTAAAACATCAACAACAATGCTATTACCAGCTTGTCTATACATCTGTGTATCACTAACAACCTGTCTGAAGTCATCTCCAAACCCCATTAATCTTAAACATTCTTTAGGAGTTAGTTTTCGAATTCTACCTTTATTATGCGTAACATAATTGTCAACACCGGCTCTGTGCATTTTATGCATTGATTGAAGAAGAGGTCTTGCTATCTTTAAGTCTGTTTCAGTTGAAGTTTTAAAGTTTTTTGTCCCCCCAGCCAGTACATATGTTTTGATTTTTTCAGAAAGATAATATTTCTCCTCTACTTCCTTTATGTCAAAAATGAACTCATTGAACTCTTGTTGATTTTTTTGTTCATATATAAAATCTCCATGCCAATTAAATTGCTGGTTTGCTTTTTGGCAAAGAGCTATGTCTCCATTAATTTGTGTATATCTTTTTTTCCTATTTTTAGAGCTAGTTACAAACTTAACACCTTTTTCTTTTAAATAATATTTACTATCTATATAGTCTTCTAAAAAGTCCTGCATTGTATGTTGTAATTTTATTGGCTCAGGAAAGCTGAAGTCTACTGTTTTATCTAGGAATCCAACGACAAATATCCTCTCTCTATGCTGAGCCATTCCGTAGTTTTTCGCATTTAATATTTTGTGTGAGTATTTGTAACCTAACTCATCAAATGTTGCAAGGATTGTCTCAAAAGTATTTCCTTTATCATGATTTGTTAGTCCTTTTACATTCTCATATATAAAGATTTTTGGTTGACTCTCTTTAACTACTCTAGCAAACTCATAAAAAAGTGTTCCTCTTGTATCTTCAAGTCCTTTTCTTTTACCAACCATTGAAAAAGACTGACAAGGACTCCCTCCAACAAGTAAATCTATTTTATTCTTATATTTTTCACCGTTAATGTTGATGACATCACTATACCAATTCTTTTCTGATATTTTATAATTTTCAAAATAACTTTGCTTTACAAACTTATCATTATCACTTGCAAAAATTATTTCAGTAGATAGTTTTAATCTTTTTAAAGCAAATTCAACAGCTCCTATTCCTGAAAACATGGTTGCTAATCTTATTTTTGCATTTGGATTAGATAAATCTTTTTTATGCCACATAGGCTCTGAAAAATCAAATTTTTTTTGTATATTAAAATGAAATTGATTGGAGTCTCCTTTAAAGTCTTGATTTGTTTGGATAGGCATTTGCTTGAAGTTTTCTTTCCTATCTATTGTAGTGTTACATGGCATTTTTACAACCTTTTTAAAGTGTCTAGTTTTGTATTATACAGTTTCTATAATCTGATTATAAAAAGGTTGGCAAATTGACATATAATTTTACTTATTGTATTCCATTTTACCCCTAAACTTTATTCTGAGTAGTAGTTTTCCGCTAAGGGAAGATTGTTTTTTACTCTTTACGTCTATAAACCCTCACATTTTCACACTTATGTTCATCTCTTAGGTACTGAGCATGGAGCTGACTCATGATACCTTTTTCACAGTAGAGTAGGTACTCTTTCTCTTTTGGAAGTTTTGGAAACTCTGCCTTTAGTCTTTGAAATGGGATGTTTATCGTCTCACTGCTCGTCTCTATAGTTTCGT